>JACQFP010000034.1 GCA_016200005.1 Verrucomicrobiota bacterium
CGCAGCCAACAACCCAAAGCACAATACAAAACCACCACCGACTTCCAAGCTGCCATGGGAGAAAACAACCTCGCCAAAGCCATGCGATTCGTCACACGCAAACGTCCATGCCTCTAAAAACACGCTCATGCATACGCGCTGAACATTTGCCTTCGTCGCTCTTTAGTGTTGGCTTTGAGGCTGATTTTTGATTAAAGAGTGGGCCGGAGTTTTGATGATTTGAAAAAAGCGATGGAAACGGGAACGAACGGTTTATGAGTCTGCCGCCATCCCATGTCTTGTTGGTGGAGGATGACCTTAAAATGCAGGAGGTGCTCGGCGCCCTGTTGCAGGAGGACAACATAGTGCTCGCCAACGCCGCTACGGCGGAACAGGCATTGGCTCAGGTGCGGGAAAGCAAATTCGACCTGGTGTTGTTGGATCTGGGTCTGCCCGGCACCAACGGCTTCGAGGTGTTACGCGAGCTTAAGAGCAATCCCTCGACCCAATCGATTCCGGTTATCGTCCTGACCGCCTGGAACAGCACGACCGACAAATTGCGCGGATTTGAGCTGGGCGCGGTGGATTATCTTACCAAACCGTTCGAGGCCGCGGAGCTGCGTGCCCGCCTGTGCGCCGCCTTGCGCGCCAAACATCTGCAGGATGAGTTGACGCAGACCAACCGGGAATTGGAAGCCGCGCGAGTGGCCGCCGAAACCGCCATGCGCGCCAAGGCGGAGTTTCTGGCCAACATGAGCCATGAAATCCGGACGCCCATGAACGGGGTGATCGCGATGGCCGGTTTCCTCCGCGAGACGCCGCTGAACAACGAGCAGCTCGGCTACGTGGAGACCATCCATGCCAGCGGTCAATCCCTGCTCACGATCATCAACGACATTCTGGATTTTTCCAAGATCGAGTCCGGCAGGATGGATCTGGAACATCAGCCGTTCGATCTTCGGGCCTGTATCGAAAGCGCGCTGGATCTGCTGGTGCCCAAGGCGGCGGAAAAGCAACTGGACCTCGCCTATCAGGTGGACGACGCAATCCCCGCGATGGTTCTGGGTGATGTCACGCGGCTGCGCCAGGTGTTGGTCAACCTGATTGGGAACGGAATAAAATTTACGGCGGCCGGCGAAGTCATCATCCAGGTCAAAGTCGAGGCGTCCACCCAACCGGCCACGCTGACGCCACCGCCGGAATCAGTGCCGGCGCCGGCCAAACCTTGGGAACTTCATTTTTTTGTCCGCGACACCGGCATTGGCATTCCGTCTGACCGGGTTGACCGGCTGTTCAAATCGTTCAGCCAGGCGGACGCCTCCACGACGCGCCAGTACGGCGGCACGGGACTGGGACTGGCCATCAGCAAACGGCTCGTGGAACTGATGGGCGGGCGGATCTGGGTCGAGAGCGTGCCCCAAAAAGGTTCCACCTTTCATTTCATTGTTCCCTTGCAAGCTTCGCCCGAGATCGCGCGGTTTTCCTTGCGCGGACCGCAACCGCAATTGGCAGATTTGCGGGTGTTGATCGTGGATGACAATCCGACGAACCGTCGCATCCTCACCCTGCAAACCGGCAAATGGGGGATGATCCCGTGCGGCGCGCAGAGCGGCAGGCAGGCTTTGGAATGGCTGCGCCAAGGCGAGCCTTTCGACCTCGCCATCCTCGATATGCAGATGCCGGAAATGGATGGATTGATGCTGGCCGGGGAAATCCGCGCGTTGCCCGGAGCGCGTTCCATGCAACTCATCTTGTTGACTTCGACCGGGGTCCGCGCCGACGATCCGGCTTTCGCCCGCCTCGCCTTCGCCGGGTGCCTGACGAAACCGGTCAAACCAGCGCAACTGTATGAAACGCTGGTGCGGGTCATTTCCAACACCCAGCCGGCCCCCAAGAAAGCCGTCGCGGCGCCGGCCAGGCCGGACATCAAGCTGGCCGACCGATTGCCATTGCGCGTGCTGGTTTGCGACGACAACCTCATCAATCAAAAAGTTGCGGTGCGCCTCGTCCAACAACTGGGCTACAAAGCGGATGTGGCCAACAACGGACAGGAAGCCCTCGAGGCTTTGGAACGTCAACCGTATGATTTGATTCTCATGGACGTGCAGATGCCGGTCATGGACGGCATGATGGCCACTCACCAGATCCGCCAGCGGCAGCAGGAAAAACCTCGATTTCCCAACTTTAAGTCCCCCATCATCATCGTCGCCATGACGGCCAAAGCCATGCCGGGAGATCGGGAAAAATGCCTCGAAGGCGGCATGGATGATTACCTCGCCAAACCGATCCGGTCGGAGGATATTTATTCCATCATTGAACGATGGGGTTCCATCGCGGCCGCCGCCGTGCCGGCCCAGCCCTCGCCCACCGTGGCCGTCACTCAACCGCCGCCCGCCGCGGCCCCACCAGTGGACGCGTCTCCGGCGGTCCCCGACGCGGAGCCGCCCGTCAACATGGAACGGCTGCTGGATTTCGCGGGCGGGAGCGCGGATAATTTGCGCGAACTGATCACCCTCTACCTGCAACAAACCGGGGATCAAATCGAAAAACTCGAAACGGCCGCTCGCGCCGGCAACGCCCCGGAAGTCAAACGCCTGGCCCACAGTTGCGCCGGCGCCAATGCCACCTGTGGCATGGTCACCATCGTCCCGCTGCTGCACAAACTCGAACGGATGGGCAATGAAGCCGACTTGACCGAGGCCTTGCCGGTTTGCGACGAAGCGTTCCGGCAATTCGACCGCATCCGGCGTTTTTTGTCCGAGTATCAGGACCGGCATCTCACCAACAACCTTTCCGCTTGATCAACTCACCATGAACAAACTGCTTTTAGTCGATGACGATAAAATGATCGCCAATATCTATCGGAACAAATTTTCCCTGGAAGGCTTCAAGGTGGAAATTGCCGGGGATGGACAAGAGGGGTTGGACCTGATGCAAACGTTCCAGCCGGACGTGGTCATCCTCGATCTTATGCTTCCCAAGATGTCTGGGGTTCAACTCTTGACGGCCATTCGCGCCATGCCGGGGTGTCAAAAATTGCCGGTCATTGTTTTTTCCAACACTTATCTGAGCGGCACCATCCAAGAGGCTTGGAAAGCCGGCGCCACCAAATGCCTCTCCAAAGGCAGTTGCAGCCCGGCCCAACTCATCAAGCTCGTCCAAAACACCTTGCGGCCCCCGGCACCGGCAGCCGAGGCCGAGCTTAAAACCGTCCCCGACCAAACGCCCGCGCCGGCGACACCCGGAGACGCCGATACCGCGTTTCAGACGAAATTGCGCGAGTCCTTTATTGAAAGCTTGCCGGCGACGTTGAACATCCTGCGCGCACAGCTTCGCGGATTTTCCAAAGCCGGGAACGAATCCGAGCGCCTGAAGCTACTGGAGGAGTTATGCCGCAAGGTTCACGCCTTGATCGGCAACGCGGGCATTGCCGGGATGCAGCAGGTCGCACATTTCTCCGACGCGGTCGAAGCCCTGCTCAAAGAACTGTCCGAGAAACCCAAAAGCATCAACGCCTCCACCTTGCGCACCGTCGCGAGCGCCATCGATTTTCTCGGCGTGCTGTTTGAACCGGCTCATTTTTCCAAGAACCTGAATACCGACACGGCCAGTGTCCTGGTGGTGGATGACGAGGAACTCTCGCGGCGGGCGGTCGTTCACGCGTTGGAAAAAGCAAAACTCACGTCCGTGAGTGTGGAAGACCCGCTGGAAGCCTTGAGATTGCTTGGCGAAAAATCCTACGATCTGGTCCTGCTGGATGTTGATATGCCGGGCATCAACGGCTTCGAACTTTGCACCAAGTTGCGCACCATGCCCGCGCAAAAGGCCACGCCGGTCGTCTTCGTCACCCGCCTCACCGACTTTGAAAGCCGGGCAAATTCCATGATCAGCGGCGGCACGGACCTGATCGCCAAACCGTTTTTGTTCATGGAATTGGCCGTCAAAGCTTTGGTTTATATCATGCGCAGCCGCCTGGGCGCAAACTCGTGAACCGTGTCATTGAAGCACCGTGCCATACTCGTTTCGCAAGCCGGCGACACCCGGGACTTTGACTTTCCCCGTTTCCCTGACTAGGGTCTGAATCATGGAAACACTGTACGCGCCCTGGCGAATTGAATATATTCTGGCGCCCAAAGCGTCCGTCACCGAGCGCTCCATTTTCAGCCAGCTCGCCCAGTCAAACGATGATGCGGCCAATTACATCATCGCCCGTGACCGGACGTGCTACGCCGTCCTCAACACGTATCCTTACACCGGCGGCCATCTGCTGGTCGTGCCGTACAAACAAACTCCCGACCTCGACGGCCTCACCGACGCGGAACTCACCGATCTGTGGAAATTGACCCGCCGATGTCTCAAGGCCCTCTCCCAAGTGATGAAGCCGGACGGCTTCAACATCGGCATCAACCTCGGCAAGGTCGCCGGCGCCGGCATCATGGACCATCTGCACATCCACGTCGTCCCACGCTGGAACGGTGACACGAACTTCATGCCTGTCATTGCCAACACCACCGTCCTGCCGGAAGCTCTGGCTGATCTGGCAACTAAACTCCGCGCCGCACTCGTTCAATGAATTTTTCAATTTGCATCTTTAATTTTTGATTTCATCAATGCCTTCCGAAACACTCCATTTCGAAACCGCCCGCCTCGCCCAGCAACTTTTCAACAACGACACCCGCAATCTCCAGGCGCTCGAACACCAGCTCGGCGTGAAAGCCGCCGCCCGCGATGGCTGGATCAAACTGGAAGGCCCCGCCGACGCCATTGAACGCGCCAAGCAACTGTTTCTTCTGCTGGAAAGTTCGTTGAAAGCCGGTTCGCCCGTGCGCAATCGGGAATTTGCCCACGCCCTCGACGTCATCCGGCACGAAGGCGCGTCCACCCTCAAAGACCTGATGGCCGACCGCATCCAGACTTCCGACAAGAAAACGAACGTCACCCCAAAAACCGTCGGTCAAAAAAAATATCTCGAAGCCATCCGCCAGCACGACGTGACTTTGGGGATTGGCCCGGCCGGCACCGGCAAAACCTATCTGGCCATGGCCATGGCGGTGGCCGCCCTGCGGGAAGGCAAGGCGGCCCGCATCATTCTCACCCGCCCGGCCGTCGAAGCCGGTGAAGCGCTCGGTTTTCTGCCGGGCGACCTGTACGAAAAGATCACGCCCTATCTGCGGCCACTGCACGACGCGCTGCACGACATGATGCCGCCCGATGAAATTCAAAAAAACATGGAGCGCGGCACCATAGAAATCGCACCCCTGGCCTACATGCGCGGCCGCACCCTCAATCACGCGTTCATCATCCTGGATGAAGCCCAGAACGCCACCACCGAACAGATGTTCATGTTCCTGACCCGTTTGGGCCACGGGGCCAAGGCGGTCATCACCGGCGACATCACCCAAATCGACCTGCCGCCGCACAAATATTCCGGCCTGGTCGAGGCGCATCGCGCTCTGCAACGCATAGACGGCATCGCCATCGTGGAGTTCAGCAAGCGCGACGTGGTCCGGCATCCGCTCGTTCAACGCATCATCGCCGCCTACGAATCGCACCGGAACCAGACCAATGAGCGGTGAACTCTCGCTGCAAAACCGTCAGCGTATCCGTGCCGTCAATCTGCGCCTGCTCCGGCAAATCACGAACTTTCTCCTGACCGATCTCCTGTCCGTCAAGGATTCCAGCCTGGGCCTCCACCTCGTGGCTGCGCCCGAGATGACCCGGCTCAACGAGGACTTCCTCGACCACTCCGGCACCACGGATGTCATCACCTTCAACCACGCGGACCACGCCACCCGCCACACGCATCACGCAGCACGTCTTCACGGCGAAATCTTTATCTGCGTGGACGAGGCCGTTATCCAGTCCCGCCGGTTTCGCACCACCTGGCAGTCGGAACTGGTCCGCTATCTCGTCCACGGCCTGCTTCATCTGCGCGGCCATGACGACGCCCAACCCGCCGCCCGCCGCCAAATGAAGCGCGAAGAAGATCGTCTGGTGCGCCAGCTCACGCAGCAATTTCACCTTGCGCTTCTGGACCGCGCGACGCGATCTACTGGCATTATCCCCACTACGCGAACCAGGGCTGCAAACCGGGCGGGATCATTCGTCAGGGCGACTACAAGCTGATTGAGTTTTACGAAGACGGACACCTGGAGCTTTACGATCTCAAACAGGACATCGGCGAAAAAAATAATCTGGCCGACAAAATGCCGGACAAGGCGATGGCGTTGGAACTGAAACTCGATGCCTGGCGTCGCGATGTGAAAGCGCAGATGATGAATCCCAATACCAGTTACGATGCTGGCGCGAAAACGGGAAAGTAAACACCATACCCTCCGCCTCCTCTCGTCGTCGGCTGCCTGGCCCCGTAGCCGCCGAGGTAACGAGGTGGACTTGGAGTAGGGTTACGTCTTGGGAATCCGCCTCATTACTTCGGCGGCTACCATGCGAGGTGGCCACCAACCCCGTAGCCACCGACGTGAGGAGGTGGACAAAGGCGGCGGAAATAAAACGCTCGCAATTCTGTCCCGCCCGGTTCATGTTTGGCCATAACCAGTGCAAACGAAACCATGAAACATGGCGCCCGCTCTCTGCCTTTGCCCGCCGTAGCCGCCGCCGTTGTAGCCGCCGTTGTAGCCGCCGACGTAAGGAGGCGGATTCCCGTTCCCTGTAGCCACCGAGGTAACGAGGTGGATTCTTCCTCCCTTCCCTCCGCCTCATTACTTCGGCGGCTACATCGGTGGATTCCTCTTCTCCTCCTTTTCCTCAGCCTGACCGCCCCCGCCCAGCCCTTCACCAACTCCGCCACGCTCGCGGCGGCCCGCGACGGCACCAATCTCGTCGTCACCTACTCGCTGGCCAACACGCAGGGCTGGGTCACGCTGTTCCAGGCAGACAAGCCGGAGATGCTGCTCTCCAATGCCCAGCCGGTGGACCTCGCGCCCGCGCCCGCTTCCGGCTCGGGCCAGTTCACCGTGCCGCTCGACCCGACGGCGCCCACGCGCTTCTATCGCCTGCTCATCGAGCAATATCCGACGCGCGGCAAGGCGCTGGTGTTCGTCAACGGCCCGCTCGACTTCGACGCCATGCGCCTGACCTACGGCGCCATCACCAACAACGATCAAAGCACCAACTCCGTTCACACGAACAGCACGCCAATGATTTTCCGACAACCAGTTCAAGTCTGGCTCAACCACCTTGGCTACTACGACACCAACGGCGTTCTAGTCGGCGATAATGGTGGAATGCTGAATGGAAAATATTCGAGGCCGGATGTTTCGTCGATAGACGATCCTGGACATGGCTTTCTTCCCATTAGCCCGCTTCAGTCTGTGAGCAACGACTTTCGGGTCGACTACGCTGGCGATGCCAACGTTCCGGCCAGAGAAGCCGTTATTTGGAGCACGGAAGCTCAGATGTATTACGACGTGGACAATTACCGCTCGACACAGTTGACGGACGCATTCATTCAAGAGCTTCAACTGCCCGCTCAAATCGAACAAAATTTAATTAATCTGCAGTACCGGCCGGATTTGAATATGGGATCGCCTCCTACAATGGCAAAACCAATTCTAAGAGCTCTTGAGGATTCCGGCACCTCATCATATCTCCGTCTATACCCAATCGGTAACGCATATAGTGTTTCTTTAAGAACTCGGGCAGCAAGCTATGTTTCCTTCCCTCCACTCTCGCTCGGTTACGATTCGGAAGCCTTCGTCGGGGATTACGTTGGCTTGGTCTTCTTTTGGGTTTTTGGCACGAACAGCGGTTATGGCGGTGATGCGTTCTACGGACAGAACAGCGAGTGGATAAGCAACGTCGTTTCCCCCGTTAACAATGCTCTCTCCGCTTGGATCGGCTACCGCTATTTCGGCAATTCAGAGATTTACCGCTACATCGATTATAGCAAGCGCATCTGGGGTGGACGACCGTGCGGCGGCACCGGCATTCCGTGCGACCAAGGGCAGAACATTCGCAACGTGATGATGTTCGATGAAGCCAATACTTCGCATGACGGAGTCTTTCCTTATCTCTGGCCCGCAAATGTCGCTACTGACCCAGTGTCGGTTGCATTCTCCATTGATGACGGCCCGGCGGTGTCCGACCTGGCCGCGCTTTACATCGCCGCCATTTTTTACGACCTCGCGCATGAAGCCGGGCTGGGCTTGCACAAGACCGATTTGCTGATCTGGAAAACCATTTCGCTCATCACCGACAACGTGAACTTTCCGATGCGGGCCTTGGGCGGCAAGGTGCAGGAAGCCGCGCGCGCCCTCTGGCCAGACCCGCGCCCCGGTCGCGCCGGCCTGAGCCTTTACGAGGAAGACGTCGTCGATGTCCTCACCTCCCGCGGCATCCCGATGAACGGCGTCGCCGATTTCCGCACCAACCTGCCGGTGGCGATTGGCGTTTTTCCCGGCAGTCTGGATGTCAGCAGTGCAAACCGTTTTGGGTCGGGACATCCTGAAACTCAGCCGGCGGTCAACAGTTACGGCGCGTTCAGTGGTTTTATGAATGGCTACACGCAAACGAATGCAGCACCAACCAACTATGTCGCGTACCAATTTTACAAACACTCCAAGTACGGCCCATGTGACGAACTGCGTTTGACCGACGGAACACTCGACGCAACGACGGGCGTGTATAACAACGACGGGAGCTATTATCTCGTCCTAACAAACCGCGACCTCGGCAACCTTACTGTGCTGGCTCCTGGTAATCACATCAAATGGGCGCGAATGCGTTTCCGCTGCCCGAACGAAGCCACTGGGTTCTACGCCGAGGATGTGCGTCCGTTTGGTTTCCGGCTGATTGCGGCCACGCCCAACGGTTTTTCCTTCACCGCCACGGCACTCTCGGAAACCGCCACCAACAAGACCTATCAACTCACCATCCTCGATCCCTCCGTGGCCACGATCGGCACGGCCACGTACGCCTGGACGTTCACCGATTACTTGGGAAACACAAACAACGTGGCCGGCAGCGTCGTGTCTCATACCGCGCTCAAAGATCAACCGTTCACGTTGAGCATCGCCCGCACCCGCGCCGCCCAAACCGACACCCTCACCCTCCGCGAACGCGGCAATGATTTGGATCGCAACGGCGGGAATGCGTTTGTGAGGAATCTTGTCCCGTAGCTTCCGCCTCCGATTGTAGCCGCCGACGTAAGGAGGCGGAGGGGAAAAGGAAATTCCACCTTCTCACGTCGGTGGCTACGGTGGCTGGTGGCAGTACGAAACCGCCTCGTTACCTCGTCGGCTACGGACGTTCGCCGGCAGCGTCGTGTCTTACACCGCGCTCAAAGATCAGCCGTTCACGATCAGTATCGCCCGCACCCGCGCCGCCCAAACCGACACCCTCACCCTCCGCGAACGCGGCAATGATCTGGATCGCAACGGCGGCAATGCGTTTGTGAGGAATCTCGTGCCGTAGGTTCCGCCTCATCACTTCGGCGGCTACGGCGTAGCCGACGCCAGGCCCGTAGCCGCCGACGTAAGGAGGCGGACGGCCCGGAATCCACCTCCTTACGTCGGTGGCTACGTTTCGGTGGCTACTTCGCGGCGGCTACTTCCACGCTTGACATCTAATCCAACAGCTTCCATACCCGCCGCATGATCCCGCCGCGCAAAGGGAAACTTCCCCGGCTCGAACGTCATCATTACCAGGGCCACGCGGTCATCTTCTGGACGAACACGCTCGAAGAACGCGCCCGCGGCTGGCTCACCGCGTCCTTTCACGCCACGTTCCGGGAAGTGATGCTCCACACCGCCGCGCGCGAATACCTTTTCTGCCCCGCCTACTGCCTCATGCCGGATCATCTGCACCTGATCTGGATGGGTCTGCGCCGCGGGAGTGACCAGCTTAACGCGATGAAATTTCTGCGCACGCATCTGGAGCCGGCGCTGGGTGGCGGTCGCGCATGGCAGCATCAACCGCACGATCACGTCTTGCGCGAAGAGGAGAGGCAGCGGAATGCGTTCGCCAGTTTCTGTTTCTACACGCTGGCCAATCCGGTGCGCGCCGGCCTCGTAGCCGCCGACCAGAATCCACCTCGTTACCTCGGTGGCTACCGAACCGGCTACCCAACCGGCGTAGCCGCCGAGGTAACGAGGCGGACGGGTCAGGATCCGGAGGAATCCGCCTCCTCACGTCGGCGGCTACAGGCGGCGGAATGCGACTGGCCTTACAGCGGGGCGATCATCCCCGGCTATCCTGACGTTCATCCGCTGGATGAGGATTACTGGCCATTGTTCTGGAAACTTTACGTCGCCGAGCGCGATGCTGAAGCGCCACCGCCATCATTGCCGCCCCTCAAGTAGCCGCCGACGTGAGGAGGCGGAGGGAAAGGGGAAAAAGGAAATCCACCTCGTTACCTCGGTGGCTACGGACGGACAGAACGGAATCCACCTCCTCACGTCGGTGGCTACGGAGCTACTGATTCAAGCGGCGGCGCAGGGTTTCGATGCCCTCGCGATAGACGCTGAACACTTCGTCACGCTCGTGGTCATCGGCAAACTGGGCTTTGCTCTCGATTGAACGGATGCTCCGCTCCATCTCAGCGATGAGTTCGCGCGCCGCTTCCAGTTTGAAAACGCTGCGTCCGGTGAATTCAATGTAAACGGGACTTGTGTGCGCAAAGAGCGGCGCGCCCATCTCGTTTGTGTGAGTAATCGCCCCACCGTTGCTGACGCGCAGAGCAATCCAGCCCGGTTCGTTGGCCTCGATCGCCGTCGTCATGTCGGCTTCAAAATGTTCGCCCGCGGGATGACTGGTCACGCGTTGAACCACGAGGCCATTTTGCACCAGTTCGAGTTGTTGAAAATCCTCTCGGCTTGCGCCGTGAGCGCGAACTTCAAGGCGACTTGATTGATCGAGGCGAATCGTGTCGCCGATGTTGTGTTCGCCCAAGTGGAGTTCGAGCAAAGGGCCGTTGGAAATGAATGTCTTGCCCGCCGTCAATGCGCTCAACCAGTTTTCAACGGTCGGCGGTTTATCCAGTTGAACATAGACGCGGGAAAAATCGTAGATGAACCAGTCCGTGCCGGTGGAGAAGGGGACGCGCAAGCCGATGTTCAGATAGCGATAGAACGTGTCTTCGTAACCACCGCGGCTGCCGCCATCAAAAATGTTGAGGGCGTCGAGCTTGCCCGCCACCCAGTCGGGCACGTCCTCGAAACCGAACGCGTTGTGACACCAGATAACCGTGGCGGCATCGCTCCGGCCTTGCTCGATGCCGCGTCGCAATGTCGGCGCGTCGTTGCCTCCGCCCATGATGCCCGGTCCGATGCTCACCGGTTGAATGAGTTGCTTGATGTTCAAAAACATCACGTGCCCGTAACCTTCGCCTCCAGTGCCAAAGTTGTGACGCATTTCTTCGCCGTGGCCGAATTGGACACCGCCGCCGGAGAGACGATATAGATCCTGCTCGGAATAAGTGTTGGAAATGTAGTTCCGATCAGCGTTGATTCGTCGCAGGTAGGAAACGAAAACGAGTTCGAGGTCGTCAGCTCGGGAAACATTTTTCAAATACTCGTCGGCCTGCGCGCGTGTGAGACGATTCAAGTGCAGATGCGTGTTGCCGCTGTGCCAGCCATCGTTGGCTGCGTGATGGAAACGTTTTAGAGGCAGTACAACTTCGCTTTTGCTTTTGCCACTCAAGTCGAGGGACTTGCGTGCGGTTTCAGTTTCCAAACCGGAGAAGGCCTCGACTTGCACACGCGCGCGTGGAACAACAACAATTGTCGGTTCGACCAACGCGAACCATTGTCGAGCCGGATGAGAATTTGCAGGTTGCTTCGGTCTGCGGTTGAGCGGCAGCCAGTTGAAAACCAGAACCGGGATCGAGGGAAGCTTCGTACGCAGCCAGTGTGTCTTCGTGCGCTGGTGCCGATGTGATAGGCAGAAACAGCGTCAAGGCGAATCCAGCGAATCCCACCGAAATCAGTTGCCTCTTTGTTTTCACTAGGGTCGTGGCTGTGGTTCTGTACGAATCCACAAAATGAACTATCGCGACTTCAATTTCTTTAAATCCTCCACCAGAAACTGCGCGACGTCCTTGAACTTGGGAATGTTGGCCGGGTTGATCTCCATCAACGTCTGGTGCGCAGCCAGACAGGTGCGGGACACTTCCTGTCGCGTCGGCGTGGTCGTGGTCTGCGGCAGCGACTCCATGTTTTCCAGCGGCAACGGGTCGCCACGGACGATCTTGAAGAGGTGCGCCACGCCGAGATTTTCCAGCAACTCGGAGATGCGGGAGTTCGGATTCAGCAATTCGATGGCGGAGCCCGCCTTTGTGGCGTCCGGCGAAGCCAGTTTCAATCCGAACCCGGCCAGGACGCCGACAAAGGTGCTGTCCATCAGCAAACAGTCGGTAAGGTCGAGCAGATAACGGTCGTAGTTCTTCTGACGGAGTTCGCTGAGGAGCGTCTTGAAATTGACGCTGGAATCAAAATTAGCGCGCCCCTCAATCTTGAGCAGGACTATCCTTTCACTGACGGAAACCAGAAGTCTGACAGATGGCGTGCTCATGCGGCGATGTGCGAGTGAAATATGAATGGTGTAACCGTGACGTCAAGCAACTGCCGCGGATTCTGCCCTAAGGTCGCCGCCTTGCGCAATCTGCACCAGGGTTTGTTGCAGGATCAAAGCGTCGTCGAGGTTGCTGAAAATCAAACGTTGATTGCATTGAAGCAATAAATCCATGGCCCGCACTAGTTCTGCGCTGCTGTAACGTCGCGCGTGCGGCAACGCTTTGTAAAGGACGTACGGATTCATCGAAAGCGGATTGAGTCGCTTGTCATCGGGCAATGAATCCGCGGGGAGCCGCTCCAATTGGGCTTTGAAACGGTTATAATCGCCGTCAGCCTTTAACCAGCCTTCGCGCAGCATTTCCTTGAGGAACAACATGACACGCACCTTGGTGATCAGCCCGTATAGCAGTCCGATCTCCGACTTCTTCTTGTCAAATTGAAGTCCCCACAATTCTTCGTCCAGTGTCCGCAACACGCGCGGCAGGTCGCGGTCGCCCAGGGCATCGCCGAGCGCAAACGCATGCGCCTGTTTGTTGCGAGTGACAACGGCGTTGACGTCCTCGACTTCGATGCGGGGTCGGTCGCCGACGTAAAGAGTCAGCTTTTCGATTTCGTTGCTGAGCAGACGGGCGTTGATGCCGGCGCAGTTGACGAGTTCCGCCAGGGCTTCGTCGGAGATTTCCTTTTTCCGGGCACGCAGCGCGCGTTGGGCCGTGATCTCGGCTTCGGCGGCCCAATTCTTATCGTCAACCGACCACGCGGCAAACGGTTGAACGACGCCGATTTTTTCGATCGCTTTGTAAAATGTTTTGCGTTTGTCAACCTTGGCAGCGGTGATGAGCAGGCGGACATTTTCCCACTGAAACTCCCTCAATTCCTTTGCCACGTCCGCCAGTGTTTCAGTCACAGCCTGCGCGCCAGCGGTACGCTCATCGCCAAGAAAATTACAATTCTGAAACCAGACGACCTTGCCAGTGCCGAAAAAGGGGAGCGTCTGCAATGCCTCGCGTAACTTGGCCAGCGCTTTCAATGCTTCGCCACTGTTGGCGGCGCCAGCATCAATTATTTCATGGTCCATGCCGCCCAACTCGGTGGTCCATTGCTGATAGAGTTGTTTGGCTCGTTGACTGACGGCGAATTCGTCTTCACCACAGACGAGCACGAGTGGGCCGGACGGCTGGGCGTCGGAGGCGGGCATGGGGATTATTCCGACTCGTCGCTGTTCTCATTGATGCGCTGCAACACCTCGCTCATGTCCTCGACCTGTTCAAAAAGCGGCGTGGCGACGAAGATGGGGCGTTTCTGGGCGGCGGCGATGGCGAGGCAATCGCTGGGGCGCGCGTCAATCTCGACAATCTTGCGGGCCAGTTCGTTCTGTTGCTGGAGAATCAGACGCGCGTAGTAAGTTGCGTTTTTCAGTTCCGTGATGATAACGCGTTCGACGGTGATGTTGAATCCTTTGAAAATGTTGGCGATCAAATCATGGGTGAGCGGTCGTTCCTTGGGCTGGTCGCGCAGAAACATGCCGATGATGGCCCCCATGTTTTGCTCGACGTGGATGACGAAGACCTTCTCATCATTCCCGACGAAGATGGCGCAGCCACTGTTGGCCGGCAGGATGCCGCGAATCTGCACGGGCAAGACATCGTTCTTCATGTCTTCAGCTTATTGCGCTTGGGAAAAAAAACAAGTCCTTCAATTGAAATAACCGCGAAGCATGTCCGACCGCCGACACCGTCGTCTGAATCCGGTCTGCATGAAAATGCGTTGCCAAGGGGGAAACGCTTCGCCCACAATGACCCCTGTGAATCTGCGCGAACAAATCATTTCGCTCGACGGTTTGCCGGCATGGCGAAGGACATCGCGTTCCGCCGGGAAAAAGCTCGTGGTGACGAATGGTTGCTTCGATTTGTTGCACGCCGGTCATGTGATGTATCTGGAGGCGGCGCGTAATCACGGTGACCTGCTGTTGGTGGGGGTGAACAGTGACACGTCCGTGCGCGCGCTCAAGGGCGAGGGCCGCCCGCTCAACGCCGAAGCAGATCGCGCGCTCGTGGTGGCGGCGTTGCAGAGTGTGGGTTGCGGCTGCATTTTTCCGGAGCGCGAAGCCACCCGGTTTTTGTCGCTGGCCCAGCCGGATGTTTATGTCAAAGGCGGCGATTATACGCTGGAAACCCTCAACCAGGAAGAACGTCGCGCGGTGGAAGGCGCCGGTGGAAAAATCGTCGTTACGCCGCTCGTGCCGGGTAAATCGACAACTGCGCTGTTCGGAAAAATGAACGCAGGCTGATATCCCGCCCACTTTAGGAAATGGGCAACTGCCGATGGAAAATTGTTCTCGCCTTAGCCTCAACGCGTTCGTTAGACGATGATTTCTTTTACCACGCGACCACTCACGTCAGTGAGACGAAAGTCGCGGCCACTCGAACGGTAGGTGAGCCGCTCGTGGTCAAGTCCCATGAGATGCAGAATCGTGGCGTGAAAATCGTGAACGTGCACCGGCTTTTCCGCAACGTTGATCCCGTAATCGTCGGTCACGCCGTGAGTGATGCCGGGTTTGACGCCGCCGCCCGCCAGCCATGAGGAGAAGGCCCAGTGATGGTGCTCGCGGCCTTTGGCTCCGGGATCTTTGTTAAACGGCGTGCGGCCAAATTCGGTGGTCCACACCACGAGCGTGTCATCCAACATGCCGCGCGCTTTCAAGTCTTTGAGCAAGCCGGCGATGGCCTGATCCACGTTCTTCGCCAGTGGGGTGTGGGTAAGCATGTCGCCGTGGGCATCCCAGTTGTTGGAAGAACCAGAGTCGATCAATTCAATGAAGCGCACGCCGCGTTCTGCCAGCCGCCGCGCCACCAAGCATTGCCAGGCAAATCCTTTGGTGCTGCCGCGTTCGAGTCCGTAAAGTTGCAGTGTCGAGTCCGATTCCCGCGACAGATCAAACGCTTCCGGCGCTTCCGTCTGCATCCCGAACGCGGTTTCAAAAGATTTGATCCGCGCTTCCAGTTGCGAATCGCCGGCGCGGCTTCTCAGGTGTTGTTGATTCAATGACTTCAGTTCCTGCAATTGCAACTCCTGCAACTTCGCCGAGGGTGCGCGCCGGTCCAGATTGGCAATGGGCACAGCGCCGGGAATGACGCGCGTTCCCTGATGATGAGCAGGCAGGAAATTCGAATCCCAAACCTGTTCGCCGGCGTACGGCGAATGGGGCGCAATCACCATGAACGAGGGCAGGTTCTGATTAATCGTTCCCAGCCCATAACTGACCCAGGACCCGATGCTGGGTCGGGCAAAAGTGAACGAGCCGGTGTGCGTTTGCAATGTGGCCTCGTAATGATTGGTGTGATCGGATTTCATCGAGCGGATCACACAGAGATCGTCCACACACTCCGCGATGTGCGGAAACAGATCGCTGACTTCCGTGCCGCACTTGCCGTGCGGTTTGAACGGCCATTGTGGTGTTTTGAGGAGCATCGAGTAATCACCCGGCTTGCCTTGAAATTCATTCACGGAAACAGTTTTCCCGTGGTCCGCAAACAACCTGGGTTTGGGATCGAACGAATCGACATGCGAAACCCCGCCGCTCATGTAAAGAAAAATGACCCGCTTGGCGCGCGGCGGAAAGTGGGGCGGTTTGGGTGCGAGTGGATCGGAGAGGATACGGCCGTCCTCTTCAGCGGAAACCAATTGCGCCAGGATTCCTGAAAGCAAAAGCGAACCGCCTGCCAGCCGGCGAATCATCTCCCGGCGTGTGCAGCCATAGGTTGAGTTGTTCATAGTGTTGTCTTCAATCAACATAACAGAATTCGTTGCTGCTGAACAGCACCCCCGCATAACTCGCCCAAGCCATTTCCAGATGCTTCGAGGCCGGGATGCTGGTCGTTGTTAACTCATCAAGACAATTGCGCAGATAATTTTCTACGGAATGAACTTCCGCATCCGATGGCGCACGACCCAAGGCGAGTTGGTAGGCGAGGATGATTCGTTGATGATCGTCGGCACGGGCGTTGATCAATCGCGTGGCGAACTTTTCGGATTGTTCATGGACGAAAGGATCATTCATGAAAAAGAGCGCTTGGAGCGGCGTCGTGCTGACCGCTCTTGCGGCCGTACTCTCGTTCGCGTCGGCGCCGTCGAACAAGGCCAGATACGGATGCCGTTTGATCCGTTGAACCATAAGATAGACGCTGCGCTGCTTGCTCTCATAGACGGCAAGGAACGGTGCGTGCTGGGTAAAGTTCCGTCTTTCCGCCGGCGGAAAGGAATGAGCGCCGCCCACCGTCAGGTCCAGATCGCCGCTGACCATGAGGATCGCGTCGCGCAAAGATTCCGCGTCGAGCCGGTGCCGGGAAAAATTCCACAACCACTCATTATCGGGATCACACGCAAAGTTTTCAGCATCATTCCCGCTGGAAAGTTGATAGACCCGCGAAAGCATGATCAGCCGATGCATGGCCTTGACCGACCAGCCGCTCTCCACGAACTGAGTCGCCAGGTAATCCAATAATTCAGGGTGCGTGGGAGGTCGGCCTTGTTTGCCGAAATTATTCGGAGTGCGCACGATGCCAGCGCCGAAATGATGCTGCCAGATTCGATTCACCATCACGCGCGCGGTCAAAGGATTCCGCAGGCTGGTCAGCCACTCCGCCAGTTGCAATCGCCCGCTTCCCGACGTGTTGGGAGGCAACTCCTGACCACCGAGCACCTGCAGGAAGCGACGCGGCACTTCGAGACCAGGTTTATCCGGGTCTCCTCTCAACTGCATGCGAGCGTTGTGCGGCGTGCCTTCGACCACGCCGTAAGCCAGTTCGACTGGTCCATCCTCGAGTAAGGCCGTCAGTTCCCGTTTGGTTCTTTCGAGGTCGGCCTTCCGTGTTACAATCTGTCGGCGAAGCTCGTCAGCTTTTGCGCGACGTGATTCGCCATCACCATCCGCCAATTGAACCGCGCGAGCCTCCAACGGTGGCAGGGGCATTTCACGCACCGCAAAATTATCAGCATCGAGTGCCGGCTTCACGCCCTCAATGTGGCCATAGCTGTCGATGAACGTGTAATCCACCGCGCCATCCCAGCCGCTCGCGAACTCGCCCTTAAAACCGATGCTCTCAGCGTCCGTTGTAGGCGAGGAGTTTATTGCACGGGGCGAGTCAGGCGTTGCGATGGTGCCGGTGTAAGTTTTGTCTTTGAGATTTAACTCGAGCTGGATCTGATACCATTGACCGATACGCACCGGGCAAACGGTTTCACGGGCATTGGCGCTGCGGCGGTAAAACTCTTTTCCATTAAAAAAGAGCTCCACGGCTGCCGAACCGCCAGCCCCATGTCCAAGGTAAAACCGCCATGAACCGTCACCGCCCGCGTCATTGTTCACACAGCGGAAATCGAAACTTGCGAACAGCTTTTCCGTCTTTTCCCTTTTCCAGGTGTTGGTGAGTGTCTGACCAAATCCGTTGTAATCACCACTGTTCGGCAAACGCACGCCAAGTTTGCCGGGTGGATATAGATTGCAGAACGGGCTTTGCGCCGCCGATGAAATCCCGACGACGCTTTTTGGGCCAGGTCCCCACGGTTTTGTGGGCGGCGTGTCGTCCGCCTGCAATTCGAAATCGCCATCAAGGCCCACGAGGGATTGCAACTCATCGGCGAGCGCAACGGTACTGGCTTCACCGGTCGTCGAGCCAAGGGACGCCAGCGAGATCGAGACCGGTGTGATCGATGTTTCCTCGACCGCAAGGTTGTCGAGTTCAATGCCGGGAAGCGCTCCCTCTGTGCCGCCACGGGAATCGACGGCCACAAAATCAATCGTGCCCGGCCAGTTTGCCGAGAGCTGTTTGCAGTTGAAAGGGATGTTGGCGCCCGTCGTGGCGATGGTACCGGAAACAGTGTTCCCGCTGAGATTGAGCCTAAATTGCAGGTTGTGCCATTGGTTCGGTTGCAAACGGCAGATGGTGTCGAGAGTGTCGCTGGAGCGAATGGAAAGGTCAGTTGAGGAGATGAGGAATTCCACCGCGGGTAACGACGGTTGCGCTCCGATCCAAAAGCGGTGTGCCCCGCGCGTAGCGGCATTGTTGGTTGGGATTCGGAAATCGAGGTTCACGTGCAGTTCGTGGCAAGTGTCCCGGCTGCGCGGAGGATGCAGCGCTTGCGCCAGGAAATATCCATTCGTGGTGGACGGGACATTCACGCCGACTTTTCCCAAGGCATACCGGTTCTTGAAAGGGCTTTGCGCCTCCTTCGTGACCGCGATGTTTCCCGCGTAAGTCCACGGCGGCACCAGGACGCCTTTGCTCCCGCCCGCGGCAACTGCTTGCATCTCGAAATCCCCATCCAAATCGTCGAGCGAGCGCAGTATCGTGGCTGGCACCGGTTGCTTTGATCGTTCGAGGTTGTCCGACAGCGACGCGACTTGTGCCTCAAACGCGCGCCATTTCGACATTGATTCCTTCACCGGCAGCAATGGAACCAGCGCGCGATGCTTTTGCTTTTGCTCCGAGCCGGGGAACGCGTAACGGGTGCTATCGAAGATTCCGTAAAGGGCGTAGTAATCGGCAATCGATACGGGATCGTACTTGTGATCATGGCAACGCGCGCAACCGAGCGTCAAACCGAGGATGGACTTTCCCAAAGTGCCGATGGTGTCCTCGATCGTCAGGTGGTGATAGTTTTCACTGTCAAAACCGAACCGGCGGGAAATCGCCAGGTAGCCGGTGGCGATGACGTTCTCCGCGTATTTTTCGCGCGGCGCGTTTTGCGCCAGGATATCGCCGGCGATTTGTTCGCGAATAAATTGATCGTACGGTTTGTCCTGATTGAAAGAGTTGATGACGTAGTTGCGGTAGAGATAGGCTTGAGGCACGGGATAGTCGGCCGTTTCACCAGCCGTGTCAGCGTAACGAACCACATCAAGCCAATGTCGTCCCCACCGTTCGCCGTAGTGCGGCGAGGCCAGCAATCGATCCACAACTTTGGCGAAGGCTTCCGAGGATTTATCTTTGAGAAAGGCGTCGATTTCGTCAGGAGTTGGTGGCAGGCCGATCAAATCGAACGTGGCGCGACGAATCAATGTGCGCTTGTCGGTTGGCGGTGCCGGGTTGAGTTTTTTCTCTTCCAATCGGGCCAGGACGAAACTGTCGATGGGCGACAGTATCCAGCGGGCGTTTTTAACTTTGGGGATGGGAGGCGTTTGTGGAGATTGAAACGCCCACCACTTGGAAGTTTCGAATTTCGAGTTTCGAGTTTCGAGTTTGACCGCTCGTGGATCGGGTGCGCCCATTTTCACCCACGCTACCAGATCAGCAATCTGCGCGTCCGGGAGCTTCTTGTCCTTGTGCGGCATTTGCAGATCCTTGTCGGTCTGGCGAACCGCTTTGATGAGCAGACTTTTTTCCGGGTCGCCGGGAACAATGGCCGGGCCGGTGTCGCCGCCTTTCAGCAATCCTTCGCGCGTGTCGAGGAGCAACCCGCCTTTGACCTTCTCGCTTTGTGCGCTGTGACATTTGTAACAATGCTCGACCAGCAGCGGGCGGATTCTTTTCTCGAAGAATTCAACGCCATCGTCGCCTGCGGCGCCGAAAGCGTCGAACAGCCGCGCGGACAGCAAAACAAGAATCGCGATGAATAACTTCAAACCGGACATGGCTGTTGGGTCTTATACAACTGTACGGAGATGAAGGGAAGACTCTATGATGGCCTGCTGGATCTGATTGGGATTGAATCGGCCTCTGGAATGTCATAAGAATCGAGCCAATGGAAAAGCCTCATAAGCCCGACACGGTTCTCGACGAATCCGGAAATCCAATTTCTAAACCGGCGGACACCGTCGACGATCTAAACCTGCCACCAGGAACTCAAGCACTCATCGAAACACGACTAAATGGTGCTTTAGATATGCTCCGGAATGATGCACAAACGCACCGAGAATCGCTTGCCAAGAGTAATGAATCGAAGCTCGAAGAGCTAGCAAAGAAGAAATGGAAACCGCTGGCTACGGTAGGATGGACAATTGCCGCGATACAGTTTGTTGCGATGTTAATCGGGCTCTTCAAAGGCAGTGGGATTGAATCGGCCTCTGGAATGTCATAAGAATCGAGCCAATGGAAAAGCCTCATAAGCCCGGCACGGTTCTCGACGAATCCGGAAATCCAATTTCTAAACCGGCGGACACCGTCGACGATCTAAACCTGCCACCAGGAACTCAAAGAACAAGCGACCTGGATCGCGACATCTCCAATAAGCAGGCAAGCCTTGCCAAAAAACAGATTGCTATCGACATGCAGCAGCATATCCAGGAATTGCTGGTTGATGCGAAAGGCGCGGGCAGTTTAGCCGCATACCGTGAAATTCAATCACTTGACCGACAGACTAATTCTGTTAGCAATACGGCGAAAGCAGCGGTGACAGAAATCAATTTGTTCTTCAACGCATATGCGTATGGCAATTTCCTCAATCGCGTTTTTGCGGATTCAACCTCGGCTGTTGGAATTGAAACGCCAGTCGACCAAGCTGTCTTCGAGTTAACATCCCCGTGGTGGACTCAGCGGGAAACTGCTGCCTATAGACTGGCAGAGCTAAAGAAGGATAACACCATAGCCCATCTTTGTGAGGCGCTGATCGTCGAGACCAACCTTTTCGTTGTCGCCAAGATTACGAGGGCTCTGAACGAAATCACAGGCCAGAGCTTTCAAGCACTAGAGATAGAGTCGGTGGAGAAATGGTGGAATGCGAATAAAGGGTTGATCAAGTACCTCTCCCCGTATCGTGAGCTTAAGGTGTTTTTTAATTCGGATGGAACCCATACATTCTACATGGGTACTTCAGGAGCAAAGGATTCACTGGCCCCGCTCAAGAGGGTGAGCACAGCCGAGCCGGCTGCATGGTGGGCGCGGAGTTTACTCGGCTCTTCTTACATGGTGCTAGGGGATATGGAGAATGCCGAGAAGGAGTTCGCGGAAGTCGAAAAAGCATTGCCTCACTATGGAGAACTGCAGTTTAACAAGGCATACATGTATCTCATTCAATACAGGGGTGAGAAAGCGGTCGAACCCTTAAACAAAGCGCTCTTGGCCAGACCGAGCCTCGAGAAGAAAGCCCGCGAGCTTTTTCCGCGCGAGTTTCTATCAGATCCGCGAATGAAATGGCCGAGTGCTGCGACAAATTCGAATAATCCAAATAGCGTGAAGGGATTCTGAGTACACTCCGAAAGAGTTCAGTCAAAATCAATTCTTGTTATTGGCTCGGTTCGGCCTCGGCGCAATCGCGCAACTTAATCAGGACATCACCACATTGCGCGTGACTCAAGCGAGAGCGTTACCAAATCACGCGGACCGGGTAGGCTTTGAACTCCGGGTCGGCGGATACGACTTCCCAGTTCTCGTGGTTGGCTTGAGCAATTAACAAACGATCGAACGGGTCTTTGTGATGCAAGGGCAGATTTTCCAAAGCCAGCGCGTGCACAAGTTGGACGGGCAGGATTTGCAGACCGTTGGTCGTTTGATGACTGGTAATGGTTTCGGCGAGCGAACGGCGCAGGCGCAATTTGCCCAGGGTGATTTTAATCTGCATCTCCCACGCGCTGGCCGCGCTCAACCAAAGCGTGTTGTTGACGTCGGAGCACGCGTTCTTTGCGGCGGCGGAAAGTTTGGCCTGTTCGCTGTCCAACCAGAGAAGGACCTGGGTGTCGAGCAACAGGTTCATCCGGCTTTTTCACCCAGCCAAAACGAATCCGGCAGCGGCGCGTTGAAATCGTCGCTCATCCAAATCTCGCCCTCGTGCAAACCGAAGATGCGCGGGCCTAACTTTGCGGGCGCGACAACGGGCACGAGGCGGGCTTTGCCTTTTTGCGGGTCCTGGATGATGACTTCATGACCCGCTTGCGCAAGTTCGAGCAATTGAGCGAGCTTGCCTTGGGCTTCCGTGACGGACAGCGTCATGCTCATGGCAAAACATTACCTGCGGCCGCACAAACTGCAAGGCTGGAGATTGGCACGTCGAACCAGGACACCTTCGCGTTACGCGTTACTCAAGCGAGGATGGGATGGATCACGTTACCATAGACATCCGTGAGACGATAATCGCGGCCGTCGTGGCGATAGGTGAGCCGCGTGTGGTCAAGGCCCATGAGGTGCAGGATCGTCGCGTGCAAATCGTTGACATGGACCTTGTCTTTGACCGCGTGCCATCCGAAATCGTCGGTTTAATATTGTTTGGTTTTCTCCCCTTGACATTCTAGGTAAGCGCCCTACACTCCCCTAGAACATCTAGGAAAGACTATGCCAACCACAAAAGCTGAACTCTTACAAGGGACATTGGACCTGCTCATCCTGAAAACCCTCGCTGCCGGGCCGATGCACGGTTACTCCATCGCTCAGCGCATCCAGCAACGCTCTGACGATGTGCTCGTGGTGGAGGAAGGCTCGCTCTACCCGTCGCTTTATCGAATGGAGGAGAAGGGGTGGATTGCCGCGGAGTGGGGCAAGTCGGATAACAACCGGCGGGCGAAGTTTTATTCGCTGACACGCGCCGGGCGCAAGCAACTGGAGGAGGAAACGGCGATCTGGGAGCGCGTTTGCCGCGCTATCACGCTGGTGTTGGAGACGGCCTGACCTCGAACTCACGCGGCATGAAAACGCTCCTCACTTTCTGGCGCTGGCTTCGTTCGCTCGGACAGAGGCGAGCGGTGAAGCAGGACATCGATGAGGAATTGCGCCTCCATCTGGAAATGCGCACGGCGGAAAACATCGCGGCGGGTATGGCGCCGGAGGAAGCTGCACGTGAAGCCCGCCGTCGCTTCGGCAACGTGCAAAGCATTCGTGAGAAATGCCGCGAAGTTCGCGGCGCGAGCTTTGGCGAGACGACATGGCAGGACGTCCGGTTCGGGTTGCGGATGCTGCTGAAGAATCCCGGCTTTGCGGTCGTGGGGGTGCTCACGCTCGCGCTCGGTATCGGAGTGAATACGGCGATCTTCAGTCTGGTCAACGCTGTGATGCTGCGGCCACCACCGTTTCCTCAACACGGGCGACTGGTGTTTTTGTCCGAGAAGTCGCAGCACATGGATGACATGTCTATTTCGTATCCCAATCTCCTGGATTGGCAGGAACAGAACCAGGTCTTTGCAGGAGTCGCTGGCTTTCGGGGTGAAGGATTCAACCTGACGGGCAAAGAGCGGCCAGAACGGGTGGAAGGTTATGCAGTTTCTGCCAGCTTCTTCTCCGTCATGCGCGTGGCGCCACTCCAAGGACGAGTGTTCAGTCCGGACGAGGACAAACCGGGTGCGAGCAAAGTCGTGGTGTTGAGCGAAGGACTTTGGCAACGGCGTTTTGGCAGTGACGCCTCCATATTGAATCAACCGATTAGCTTGAACGGCGGAAGTTATACGGTCATCGGAATCATGCCGCGCGCGTTTCAATTTCCGCGCACGGTCGAGCTCTGGACGCCTTTGGGACTGAATTACGCGCAGGAAAACTGGAAGCAACGCGGAAATCATCCGGGCATTTACGCCATTGCCCGAATGAAACCCAGCATCACTCTCGAACAAGCCACCGCAGAGATGCAAACGATCGCAGCGCGTCTCGCACAGCAATATCCCGACTCGAACACCGGAAATAGCGTTACGATCATGAGTCTGCGCGAACGAATGGTTCGCCAGGCGCGCCCGGCCTTGCTGCTGTTGCTTGGTTCGGTGTTGTTCGTCTTGCTCATTGCCTGCGCGAACCTGGCCAATCTCCTCTTGGCCCGGTCCGCTGCCCGTCAGAAGGAGTTCGCTATTCGCGCGGCTTTGGGTGCTGGGAAATTTCGGATTGCGCGACAGTTGTTGTCCGAAAGTCTGGTGCTGTCGTTGCTGGGTGGAATGTTCGGCCTGCTATTGGCGTCGTGGGGCATTCAACTGCTCAATCAGATCATTCCCGCAGAAATCAGAGAGGCGATCGTCATCAACCTGGACGGCAAAGTACTTGCGTTCACTTTAGGCGTTGCGCTTTTGAGCGGAATCGCTTTCGGTCTCGCTCCGGCCCTACAAGCCGCGCGACCAAACCTCACTGAGTCCCTGAAAGAAGGCGGGCTTGGCACTGGCGAAGGCCGAAGCCGTCACCGTTTCCGGAAGGCATTGGTGGTGTCGGAAATCAGCGCGGCTTTGGTTCTATTGATCGGGGCTTGCCTGCTGATCCGGAGCTTCGGTCGCGTGCAGGCGGTTTCTCCAGGCATAGACACAGAGAATGTTTCGGTGATGTATTTTTCTCTGCCGCAATACAGATACCGCGAGGAACATCAACAACAGACATTCTTCGACGAACTAATCCGCCGCACCGCAGCATTGCCGGGAGTGAACGCTGCGAGCATCACGACTACACCGTTGGGCCACTGGCAGACCGGTTACGAAGTTCACGGCCAGCCCAAGCCACCTCCGGGGCGGGGTCACCTCTGCGACATCGCAACCGTCAGTCCGGATTATTTCAAGGTGATGGGAATTCCGTTGCGACGCGGCCGCGGCTTTTCGGATGCGGACAACGAGCGCGGGCAGAAGGTGGTCATCATCGACGAAAAGTTCGCCAACAAATTTTGGCCAGACGCAGATCCGCTCGGACAGCAAATCCAATTGGGAGGAGACACGAACGAACTGCTTTCGATTGTGGGTGTCGTGGGTCACGTGAAGAACTACGGGGTGGACGCCGCTTCAAGGGAAGAAATCTATCTGCCGGTGAAACAACACTCGCAGGCTGCCATGAACCTGATGATTAAGACCGCACGCTCGATGCCAGAGCTCGCGGCCACTCTCCGCGGCGTGGTTCTGGCAATGGATCCTGACCAGCCTCTGACTTCGCTGCGAACCATGGAAAGCATTTTGGGCGAAAGCACGGCTCCGAGACGAATCACGATGTTGCTGCTCTCAGTTTTTTCGGGATTGGCAGTGGCGCTCGCCGTCGTGGGAATCTACGGCGTTATGGCTTATTCGATCAGCCAACGCACCCGCGAGATTGGCGTCCGAATGGCCCTCGGTGCCCGGGCGCAGGACGTGCTCAAGCTGATGCTCAAACAGGGCGGTCAACTCATCGTGATCGGAGTGTTGCTGGGATCGGCTGTCGCGCTTGGGCTGACGCGCTTCATGGGCCGACTGTTGTTTGAAGTCGAACCCACCGATCCGCTGACGTATTTGACAATGCCGTTGCTGCTGGCTGCCGTGGCGCTGTTGGCTTGTTACATTCCAGCCCGTCGCGCCGCGAAGGTTGATCCGATGGTGGCGTTGAGATACGAATGATTCTTTCAAACTTATGCAAACAACCATTCCATTAATTCAATTGAACAACATCGAGAAGGTCTTCCTCACCGACGAAGTGGAGACGCACGCGCTGTCCGGCGTCCAGCTTGAAATCCGCCACGGCGATTACGTCTCCATCTCCGGGCCGTCGGGTTGTGGCAAGTCCACGCTGCTTTCCATCCTCGGCTTGCTCGATTCGCCGACGAGCGGCAGCTATCAACTGCGCGGCGAGCCGGTGGAACATCTCGACCACGCTGCGCGTGCGCGCGTGCGTAATCGCGAGATCGGCTTCATCTTCCAAAGTTTCAATCTCATCGGCGACCTGAACGTCTGGGAAAACGTCGAGCTGCCGCTGACGTATCGTGGACTGACCGCGGCCGAGCGGCGCGAACGCGTGGACGAGGCGCTGGCGAAAGTTGGCATGACCGCGCGCGCGAAGCATTATCCGGCGCAGCTCTCCGGCGGTCAGCAACAACGCGTGGCCGTGGCGCGTGCGCTGGGCGGTCGTCCGTCCATCCTGCTTGCGGATGAACCGACCGGTAACCTCGACTCAAAAAACGGTGAAGCCGTCATGGCGTTGTTGCGCGAATTGCACGCCGAGGGCGCGACCGTCTGCCTCGTCACGCACGATGAGCGCTATGCCCGCGACGCGCAGCAGACCATTCATCTGTTCGACGGGAAGATTGTGAATGAGGAAGTGGGGGCAACGCGATGATCGACGCTTGCGAAAATGAATCGCATCACGGAATGAGAAATCCGAATGCCGAAATCCGAGATCCGAAAGAAGTCCGAAGCCCGAAATCCGAAGGGTGGGACGGGAAGCCGTTGGCCGTTTCGGGATTCGGAATTTGGATTTCTTTCGGATTTCGACCCTCGGATCTCGGATTTAGCAAAGTGAGCCTCCTCACGTTGGCTGCTACATAAGGATTGACCATGGACGTTCCCATTTCACCAGCCGTTCGGAAGCGACGCCAAACACGTCGTTGGTTCATCGGCTTGGCCGTCGGCCTTGTGCTGGCGCTGGTCACGCTCGGTTTATCACGACTTCAACCCGCCGCGCCGCTCGTTGAAAATGCGTTCACCGACACCGTCAAGCGCGGCGAGCTGCTCCGCCAGGTGCGCGGCAACGGTTCGCTCGTACCGGAGGAGATTCGCTGGATTCCGACCATCAACGCGGGCCGCGTCGAGAGCATTCTGGTGTTGCCCGGCGCGCGCGTCAAAGTGGACACCGTGCTCGTGGAGTTGGCCAACCCGGAAGCCGAGCAGGCAGGATTCGACGCCGCGTCGCAGGTCAAGGCCGCCGAAGCCGACATGGCTAATCTGCGCGTGCAATTGGATTCGCAAAAATTGACCCAGCAGGCTGCGGTGGCAAGCGCTCAGGCCAATTCCAGCGCCGCGAACCTTGACCTCGAAGTGAATGAGGACCTCGCCAGGAGCGGTCTGGTTCCGGCGCTAATCTTGAAACAGTCCAAGGCAAAGGCCGACGAGCTTGCCAAGCTCTTTGAGATTGAGCAGGAACGATTGAAGATGTGTGGCGAAGCCGCCAAGGCGCAGCTTGCCGCGCAGGAAGCGAAAGTCGCACAACTCCGTGGCCAGCGCGACTTGAAGCAACGTCAAGTGGACGGGCTTAAAATTCGCGCCGGCATGGACGGTGTTTTGCAACGGCTCGGCGACCTCACCAATCCGCTGCAGGTCGGCCAGCAAATGGCGGCGGGTGCGATCATTGCCCGTGTCGCCAACCCTGCGAAGTTGAAGGCCGCGATCAAAATCGCGGAAACACAGGCCAAGGATATTCAAATCGATCAATTGGCTGAGATCGACACGCGCAACGGCGTCATTCCCGGCCACGTCCTTCGCGTTGATCCAGCCGTTGAGAATGGCACGGTGACGGTGGATGTGGGTTTGGACGCGCCGCTGCCGAAAGGTGCGCGGCCCGATTTGAGCGTCGATGGGACCATTCAACTGGAGCGATTGAATGACGTGATGTATGTTGGAAGACCAGTGCAAGCTCCGCCGGACAGCACGGTGGGGTTGTTCAAGGTGGTGGAAGGCGGCAAAGCGGCGATCCGGGTGTCGGTGAAGCTGGGCCGTGGTTCGGTGAGCGCCATTGAAATCGCACAAGGATTACAAGTCGGCGATCAAGTAATCCTGTCCGACATGTCGCAGTGGGACCGGTTCGAGCGCGTGCGGTTGAAGTGAGACTATGTTGACGGTGGCGGTGGCAGTCGAGGAGTTGATCGCGTGGGCATCGCAAACTTACAACACATCAATCGAATGGCTCGTCATCCAGATGGCAAGCTGCTGGAATCGAGCCTTCAACGTGGTCGTCAACTGCTCGAAGAAGCGCCGATTCTCGGGAGTGTCCTCAACATCTAGCCCGACTTGGCGGATTCGAGGGAGTAAAATGCGCAAGTGCTTGAAAGTCAGCGCACGCATTTCCTAGGTCTTCACTACAGACCCGGTTTGGCCAGGGGGTTGGGAGCGGTGATTTTGGGCGGCGGTTGGGGCGGTAACTCCAGCTTCAATCTTTGCAGGAGTAGTTGCACGTCAGTCTCCGGTTGCGTGTAACGACTCAAGACCACCGTGCGCTCATCGGTCGTGGGCAGATGCACGTCGAGCATTTGCATCGTGGCAAGCTTTTCCAGCACGGCGCGCGGCGTCAGTCCGGGCGCCAGGTCGCGCAAACGGCGGCGCAAGGTGACATGCAAACAGTAAGCCAGAAAGGAAATGAAAATGTGCGCTTCGATCCGGTGCTCCAGTTGATGATGAATGGGACGCAGGGCCAGGTCGTCTTTGAGATTTTTGAAGGCGGCTTCCACCTCGGTGAGCTGGATGTAAAACTGCCATAGTTCTTCGGCGGAACGTCCGCGGGTGATATTGCTGCGCAACAAATAGCGGCCTTCTCGTTGGCGCGCCGGCCGCAGTTGGTCTTTGCGCAGGGGGAAGGAAAGCTGCGCCGCTCCGGCGGCCACGGCCGTCTGGATCAAACGCGCGCCCACCGGATAATCGTGCAGCGCGGCGCCCAGTTTCTTGAGCCACTCATCGCGCTGGAGTTTCATCTTCTGCAATTGGTGGAGCCGTTGCCAGAGTCCCTTGAGTTGGCGGCGGCGCATGGCCCGTTCTTTGTTCACCCGGTCTTGGCTCTGGGCCAGCACATACAACTCCTGACCTTCGACCAGCAGTTTGACGGACATCCCAGCGCGTGCCCTTGCGGCTGGGCGGCAGGCGCGCGGCCCAAAACCGATCCAGCCCCACTTGCTCCCAAAGTTGGCCGGCCAGCCAGCACGCGCCCCACTGCCGGGGCCGATGCAGCGAGAGTTGGCTCAGCCGAATCCGCACGATGTCGGGATCGGCCACCGCGCCGATCCGATCCTCGGGAAACAACGCCACCGTGCGCGACCGGGCCTGACCCTCCTCGAAAATCTCGATGGTCTTGCGCCAGGCCACTTGCTGACGGTCGTTGATCTCCCCCAGGTAAAGTGCGTGCCGCTGAACCACGCGACCGCCGGCCAGCCGCCGGTTTTCCACCAGACTGTAGTAGCGATGTTCCTTGCCGTTTTTCTTTCGCGTCGTGTAGCGCAAAAACATAACGGCGGTTGATTATGCACACTTCCTTGGGCATGGGAATAGGGTAGGTCTTCACTACAGGCAGTTTGGTCCTTTCGGAGACTGGCCTCCTCAGCAAATCAAGCCCTTGTGTCACGAAAAAAGTTGCACCGCAGGTTGAATCCGCCAAGTCGGGCTAATGTTGATCTGCGCAGATTCGACAAGGCCTGTTCTCAAATGTTGATGACACAGGAAATCCGTGTTCATCGGTGTTCATCCGTGGTTGAATCCCTTCTATGAATTCGAAGTTCATGCGCGAAGCCATCCGCATCTCGCTCGAAAAGATGCGACGCAATCACGGCGGGCCTTTCGGCGCGGTCGTGGTGAGAAAAAACAACATCGTCGGGCGCGGCTGGAATCGTGTCACCTCGACGAATGATCCCACTGCCCATGCCGAGATCGTGGCGATCCGCGACGCTTGCCGTCGGTTGAAAACGTTTCACCTCAACGATTGCGAACTCTACACCAGTTGCGAGCCATGCCCGATGTGTCTCTCCGCGATTTACTGGGCGCGCATCCGGAACGTTTACTATGCCAATACGCGCAGGGACGCGGCCAAGATCGAGTTCGCCGATGATTTTCTTTATCGTGAAATCGTCCAACCAGTTTCACGTCGAAAGATTCCGATGAAACAACTGCTGCGAGGGAAGGCGATGAAGGTTTTTGCCGAGTGGAGCGCCAAGGCGGACAAGATTCGGTATTGACGAACTTGGTCTGGTGCTGCGGCGTTCAGCTTCGGGCATGGCTGAAAATGCGCGTCACCTCGGCTTCCGCTCGTGCCTCCGTCCAGTCGGGATGCTGCGACTTGAGCCACGCCGATTTCATTCGCCGCGCGGTCCAGTAAAGCCCTTCCGCCCGTGCAAGGCGACGCTCCGGCGTCATCCGCCGCTAAATGGCGATCTGTTCTGGGCTGTTCATCCGCAAGCTTGACTGGACTGTGCGCCGGAAGACCGGGACAGGCAAGTTCATTGGCGGTTTCAACCACTATTTCAAAACAAACACCCCAATCGAAATACTCCACGTGCAATTACCCGGGGCTCAGATTCGGGTGCGTTCGGGGATGTCGCGAAGAACACCACAATCCAATCGGCTGTGGATGAATACCCCTGATACTGCCAATACACGAACTTACCCTTTCGAGGTAATTGCTCCTCTATTTCGTGGAACTCCTGCGGCAGCTTGCGAGACGAAGAAACGCCTTTGTACATATCTCGGATACGTTTGAGGAACTGTCGCCGAGTTTCGGTATGTGACCATCCCTCCCTGCCCATGATCGCAGTCACTTCAGACAACGTCTGCCCGAGCTGAATAGACTTAGCAATGTTTGGGTCGCGGCGAAGCGGTAGCGTGCCTTCTGGCCAGCCATCCGGATAAGGTCGGAAATCGCCTGCTGCTTCGGCACGTTTAGCAGCTTCGTGTAATTGCCGCTGTCTATCTGCCAAAAATGGAAGCGGAGATTCATCTTTTGCTGAAGACTCCTTGCGCGGTGATGCACACCCCATCAGAAGAACCGTCAACGCTAATGACGCGAAGGCTCTCATGGTTTCGCCGAAATATCCAGCATCCGCTCAATCGGCAACCGCGCGCGCTTCAAAACTTCTTCTGGCAATTCGATGCGCGGTTGCAGTCTGGCCATGCAGTCGCGCACTTTCTGAAGCGTATTCATCTTCATGTATTTGCACTCGCTGCAACGACAGTTGTCCGTCGGCATCTTCATCACGTCGAACACGGGCGCGCAGAACAATTCCTTGTCCGGCGCTTCCTTCTTCATCCGGTGGATGATGCCGGATTCAGTCACCACCACGAACCGTTTCGCCGGATTGGTCTTGACGTAGTTCACCATCTTTTCCGTTGAGCAAATCGCGTCTGCCAGATCGCGCACTTCGCGAAGACTTTCCGGATGAACCACAATCTTTGCGTCCGGATACTTCTCGCGCATTCGCAGGACAGCATCGCGACGAAACTCGACGTGCGCGTAACAATTGCCGCGCCACAGCGTCATGGGGCGACCGGTCTGTTCCATCACCCATGCGCCCAGGTTTTCGTCGGGCACAAAGAGCAGGTCTTTGTCCTTGGGCGACGCCTCGACGATTTTGACGGCGTTGCCGCTGGTGCAGATCACGTCGCTGAGCGCCTTCACGTCCGCGCTGCAATTGATGTAGGCGATGGTGTAGAAGTTTGGATTGGTCTTTTGAAATTCGCGCAGCTTGTCGGCGGGGCAGCTTTCTTCCAGCGAGCATCCGGCGTCCTTGTCCGGCAGCACGACGATTTTGTTGGGGTTCAAAATCTTCGCCGTCTCGGCCATGAAATGCACGCCGCAGAACACGATGACATCGGCGCTGGTCTTGGCTGCCTGTTGGGAGAGACCGAGCGAATCGCCCACGTAATCCGCCACTTCTTGAATCTCCGGCACCTGGTAATTATGCGCGAGGATGACTGCATTGAGCTGCTTCTTGAGCGTGAAGATCTCGCGCGCCAGCGGATCGAATTGCCCCTTCGGCATCGGCTTGCGCACTTCGAGTCCGCTTAAACCACGCGGTTGAATGTCAGTTGCGTCAATCACAAGGAGAAGTTACAGCCGTGAATTCAGACCGTCAACGTGCGCGTTGGAGTTCAAGCTTGAGCATGTTTCCTTGGCACGCGTTGGATTGAAGCTCAGAACAAGCTAAATCTTGAACACCAACTCAGCGCGCACCTGCCTCTACCTCACTCGCGATGCCGCGCCAGAAAGCCCGGTTCTTTACCGGCCAGATCGGCGCGGCGTTGTTTGGCCAGCAGCGCGCCGTACACCCGCACATCTCTGACAAGCATGGCCAGACGCTTTTTCAATGCGGTGCTGACTGGTTTGCCACCTTTGACATCCTCGCCTTCCACGAAGGAAACACCGTAGGGCAATGACCAGGCATAACACTGCCGCGCCACGGTGCGAAGTTGATCGGTGACAGTGAGACCTTTTTCGTGCGAAGCGACAATGGTGGCGAAGAGTTTGCCGGCGAATTCATGCCAGAAATGGTCGAGGAAATTCTTCATCGCGCTGCTGATGCTCCCGTGGTAATCGGGCGTCCCCAGCAGAATGACATCCGCACGTTCCACGCGCGCCTGCAACGCTGCGTAGTGCGGCGTGTCATGAGCCGTGTCAGGATTGTAAAGAGCGAGCGGTTCTTTTTCCAGATCGAGCACGTCCACCGAACAACCGTCCTCCTGAAGTTGTTTGGCGACATGAAGGATGACTGTTCGTGTCACCGAGTCGCGATGCAGACTGCCGATGACGGCAAGAATTTTCAGAGCGGCATTGGCCATGGAAGGAGTGTAACAATCGCCAATGACGAATGTCGAATGTCGAATCAGAGCGTCAAGAGCTGCTGAGCCAAAAGATCATTCCGCGAGGCCGCTGGCTTGAAGCACGCGCACCAGTCCATACGCGATGGCGCCGCTGACGGGAATCGTCCAGACCCACGCCCAGACCATGCGTTCGACGACCGTCCACTTGATGGCATTGAAACGCTTGGCGGCGCCAACGCCCATGATGGCGGCGGAAATATTATGTGTGGTGGATACCGGGATGCCGAGGTGCGTCGCGAGGAAAATGACAGTGGCAGAACTGGCTTCGGCGGCAAAGCCATTGATCGGTTGCAGTTTCACCATCTTGTGGCCGAGCGTCCGAATGATGCGCCAGCCGCCGACCGCGGTTCCCGCCGCCATCACGAGCGCACAGGTGACTTTGATCCAGAGCGCGATATCCATGTCTTTGCCCGGAGGCGGTTCGGGGGTGTGCAGAAATGACAACCATCCCGGCAGGTTTTCGAGGTGTCCAGCCTTGGTGCCGGCGAGCAACACCAGCGCGATGATGCCCATCGTTTTTTGGGCGTCGTTGGTGCCGTGCATGAAGCCCATGGCGCCGGCGCTGAAGATTTGGGCCTTGCCAAAAAACCGATTGACCGAGAGCGGCCGCATTTTGTGCAAGGCCAGATAGAGGAGCGCCATGATGCTGAAGCCCAGGATCAGCCCGGCCATCGGCGAGGTGACCATCGGCGCGATTACTTTCCACAAGAGTCCCTTGCCCAGATACCAGTGTTCACTGTTTGGCTGTGACCAGATGATCACACTCCAATTATTGTGAGATGCCGCCAGCGCCGCGCCGCACAAACCGCCGATCAGCGCATGGCTCGAACTCGAAGGCAACCCAAACCACCAGGTCAGCAGATTCCAGACAATCGCTCCAAGCAGCGCGCAAATGATGATGCCGGAAGTGATCGTCACCATTTTGGAGTCCACCAAGCCGGAGGATATTGTTTTGGCGACGGCGGTGCCCCACATCGCGCCGACCAGATTGGTGACCGCGGCCAACACGACGGCCTGGCGCGGGGTCAACACCTTGGTGGAAACGACGGTGGCGATGGAATTGGCGGTGTCGTGAAAGCCATTGATGTATTCGAAGACCAAGGCCACCAGGATCACGGTCACGATGAGCGTCATGGCGCGTTACGAATTCTTCAACACGATGTGGGAAATGACATTGCCCGCGTCACGGCAACGGTCGATGACTTTTTCCAGCAGTTCGTAGAGGTCTTTGAGCACGATGACCTTCACCGGATCATGCTGGCCGTTGAAGAGGGCACGCAACAACTCCATGATGGCCTTGTCCGCTTCGCCTTCCAGATGTTGCAGCTTGTCATTGAGCGATTTTATTTTTTCGAGATTGGCGCCCTTGCGCAGGTCTTTCACCATCGCGAGCACCGTGACGGTTGCTTCTTCAAGCAGGTTGATCTGCTTGGAAAAATCCACGCCGCGCACCAGTTGCGGCGAGAGCAGCATTCGTTCCCCAAACTTTTCCACCGTCTTTGGAATTTTATAGAGCGCGTTGGAAAGCGCCTCGATGTCTTCGCGTTCCAGGGCGGTGACGAAGGTCGTGTACACAGCCTCGCTGATCTGCCCGGTGATCTGTTTGTCCTTGCGCCGCGACTGCACGAATTCATCCAGCGAGGCGGTGTGTTCGGGGCTTTTGCATAACTTGATCAACGCCTGGACAGCGTTTTGCGCTTCCTGGGCGCTGGCCTCCAAAAGGTTGAAAAACTTGTCTTCCTTTCCAAGAAGTCTTTGCAATGAGAACATAATGTCGCCAGTTGTCACACAACCCGAAAAAAAGCGCACGAAAAATTTCTGACGGGTTTCCGGGAGCGATGTGCTGATTAACCGCCCACTCCTTCCGGAATTTCGTCAACCCCTCAACCCGGCATGCGCCAGAATAAATTGCTTGGTCGGCCAACTCACCGCCGATATATTTTCGCCCATGAATCATGTGGGCATAGGGTACGACGTTCATCCGCTGGTTGCCGGACGCAAATTGATTTTGGGCGGCGTCGAGATCCCTCACCCCAAAGGTCTGGAGGGGCATTCGGACGCCGATGTGTTGATGCACGCGGTGTGCGATGCGATCCTCGGCGCGCTGGGCGAACTGGACATCGGGCACTTCTTCCCCAACACCGACCCGCGCTGGCGGGGCGCATCAAGCAAAGTCTTTTTGCAGGAGGCCGCGCGACAAGTGACGTTGCGCAAGGGGAAGATCGTCAATGTTGACGCCACGATTATTGCTCAACAGCCCAAGGTGTATCATCACATCCAGGAAATGAAGGTGAACATCTCCGCCGCACTGGGGATCGACGCCAGCGCAGTGGGCATCAAAGCCACCACCAACGAGCACCTGGGTTTCATCGGTCGCGAGGAAGGAATCGCCGCGATGGCCGTGGCCAGCGTGGATTTACCGTAAACCAAGATGGCAAAGGCGGAAATCAGTTGGAAGCGGCGGGCCGAAACGGGCGAGCGGTTGGAGGTTTATGCGCACCATGTGGGAAATCGTTGGATTTTTTACGCGCGTGAGCGACGTTTGGGCCAATGGCAGATTGTGGCCAACCCGCCGCTGGAGGACTGGCTGGAATTGCTGGATGCCATCCGGCGTCGCATCAATCGCCGGTTGTTGCGACCGGAAGAAGAAGCGCGCGTAAAGAAAACCATCATAGAACGCTTTCCCGAAGCAAAAGTATGAAATCCTCTCCGCTGATTCTGATTTCACCCAGCACGGAATCCAAGGGCGCGGAATTCGGAGACACCTCGATCAGCCTGTCCGAAACATATTTGCACGCCATCATGGCGGCGGATGCCGTTCCGGTGGTGCTGCCTTGCACGACCTCGCGCACCGTCATCGCTGAATGTGTGAGGCGTTGCGACGGCGTCATGCTCACGGGCGGCGATGACCTCAGCCCGCAACTTTACACGAGCCGTTTGACCCCGGCGTTGCGCAAGACCACGTTGCCAAACGATCCGGAGCGCGACTTGCGGGAGTTGTTGTTGATTGACGAAGTGTTTCGCCAGCGCAAACCGCTGCTGGCGATTTGCCGGGGCCACCAGATGTTGAACGTGGCGCTGGGGGGGACACTCGTGGTGGACATCCGGCGGCAACTGCCCGACGCCATCAATCATCGCCGCATGGACAAACGAAATGAAGTAGTGCACGAAGCGCGATTGACAGATGATTCGTTGCTGGCCAAGATAACCGGCAGACGGACGTTGGGCGTCAATAGCACGCATCATCAGGCGGTTGCGCGGGTGGCCAGACCGCTGCGAGTGACGGCCAGCAGTGCCGATGGTGTGGTCGAGGGAATGGAACTGAAGCCGGAAGCGGCGGGCTTGTTGCCGTTCCTGATGGCCGTGCAATTTCATCCGGAACGCCTGGTGACGCGCCATCCGGAACATCAGACCATATTTTCCAGTTTCACCCTGGCCTGTGATTTGAATCGGAAAAAAAGCTTATGAAGGCGAAAATACTCGTGGTGGATGACGCGGCGGAAATCCGCGAACTCCTGGTTTTCATCCTGGAAGGCGCCAACTACCAGGTCTCCCTGGCCGAAGACGGCGCCGCCGTGATGAAGGCGTTCACGCAGCCCCAACCGGACATTGTCATCCTGGACCTGAATCTGCCGGATGCCAATGGATTGGATTTGCTTCCGCAAATCAAAAAGGAATGGCCGGAGACGCAGGTCATCGTTTTGACGGGCAATGCGACTTATGATGCGGCGGTCGAGGCAACCAAACGCGGCGCGTTTCATTTTCTGAACAAACCGTTCGACCGGGAGACGTTGTTGGTCACTGCCCAGCGCGCCCTCGAGCATAAACAACTGAACGAAGAAGCCGGCGCTTTGCGCAAAGCGCTTTCCGCCATGAGCGGCGGCGGGGCGCCCATTTTCCAGAGTCCGGCCATGAAGACGGTGGTGCGCACGGTGGAACGAGTGGCCACGGCGGACGTTTCTGTTTTGATCACCGGCGAAAGCGGCACCGGCAAGGAAATCATTTCCGACCTGATTCATTACATGAGTTCGCGCTCCAAGGGGCCATTGATCAAAATAAACTGCGCGGCGCTGCCCCGGGAACTCATCGAAAGCGAATTATTCGGTTCGGTCAAAGGCGCATTCACCGGCGCTCACACGGACCGCGACGGATTGTTCCGGCTGGCGGAAAACGGCACCTTGCTGCTGGATGAACTCTCGGAAATGCCGGTGGACACCCAAAGCAAATTGTTGCGTGTCTTGCAGGACCAGGAGGTCCGGCCGGTCGGCGGTAAAACCAGTTACAAAACCAACTGCCGCATCATCGCAGCCACGAACCGCAAGGTGGAAGACGCCATCAAGGAGGGCAAGTTGCGCGAGGATTTGTATTACCGCATCAGCGCCATCTCCGTGCATCTGCCGCCCCTGCGCGAGCGGGTCGAAGACATCATGCCCCTGGCCAATTCATTTTTGAAACGCTTCGCCGCGCAAGCCAATCGGAACCTCAGCGGGTTTACCCCGGCGGCGGTGGACCGGTTGCGCGCCTTCGACTGGCCGGGCAACGTGCGCCAGTTACAGAATGAAGTGCAGCGCGCCGTGTTGCTGTGCGAGGGCAACACCGTCGATGCGCCCGATTTGTCCATCACCACGGCAAAGAGCGGCGCGGGCGTGACCGCCGGGATGGTGGGCGCGACCGATACCGCTGCAATCAGCGACACGAGCTTCACGTTGCTGGAAGGTGTCGAGCGCAACGCCATCGTCCAGATGCTCAAGGAGACCGGCGGCAACAAACTCGAAACCGCCAAACGCCTCGGCATCGGCCGCCAGACCCTCTACAACAAGATCAAGGCCTACGGGATCGACGTGTAGCAGGTAGCCGTGGACGTCCGTCCGCGCCAATCTCTCCGCGAACGGTTCACCCGAAGTTAGCCCGTCCATTCCTCGCGACAATTTGCGCCGACTCACGTCAGCGGCTACTTCGGCGTAGCCGCGAACGTCAGTTCGCGCTAATCTCGTCCCACGCACGCCAGTCCGTTGCCACCGAATTCCCACGCCCCCAAACCTCGTTCCTCGTTCTCGCATTATCTGCCGCGCTTGAAACGCGAGTTCTATCAAGCCGATGCCGTTGTGTTCTGGACCATGCCTGTTTCCCAGCGTGCGCAGGGCTGGCTGACCGACCGTTTTCATGACATTTTCCGCGAGATGCTGCTGCACGCGGCGGCACGCGAAGGTCTGCTTTGCCCGGCCTACTGCCTCATGCCCGACCACGTCCATCTTGTCTGGATGGGCCTGCGTCGTGGGACCGACCAGCGCAATGGGATGAAATCTCTCCGCGCGCAACTCGGTCCGTTCCTCAAACCGGCGAAGTTCCAGCATCAGCCGCACGACCATGTGCTCACCCCGGAGGAGCGGCAACGTCACGCCTTTGGAGTCGCCTGCGCGGATTACGTCTTGCTCAATCCACTGAAAGCCGGGCTGGTGAAATCGTCAACGGACTGGCCGTATCTCGGCGCGCTGATTCCGGGCTATCCGCGACTGAACCCGTTCGATGCCGGGTATTGGACATGGTTTTGGAAACACCACTTCGCCGTGCGCGAACCGGGCATCCAGCAGCGCGTTCTGCCGCCGCGTGAGATGGAATGACGACCGTAGCCGTGGACGTCAGTCCGCGCTGATCTCTTCGCGAACAGACCTTGCGAATCGGGTAAACTTTCGTGATCGGGAAGTTTGCGCCGACTCACGTCGAGCGGCTACCCAATCGTCGTAGCCGTGGACGTCAGTCCGCGCTGATGTCCTGAAAGAAGAACGGCGCCGACTGACGTCGGCGGCTACGGGGAGTTTTTCAAATATCTCTCAATCCCGTCCCGAAAAAGAATCGGTTTAAGACCAAATAACTCATTCGCCGGTTGCGGATTTCCTATGTTGTCCTCCTGCAACATGACAAGCTGATCACGATTGAACGGCGGCGGTTTCCCCAGCAGTCGCGCGAAAATAAACTCAAGCATCGCCGCCTGATAACGCGCCACTTTCATTGGCATGTGTAATTTCAGACGCATCCGTCCCGTCACCGAAAGAATCTGATCCAGGATTTCTTCGAGCGTGAGCACTTCGCTACCGCACAAATCGAACGTCTGGCCATCGGACTTTGGTTCGGTGAGCGCCTTGACAAAGCAAGTCGCCACGTCCGCAACAGTAACCGGTCGAAATTTGCTCTGTCCGCTGCCCATCACCGGCACCACCGGTAAAAATCGGCTCATCCTTGCGAACAGGTTTACGAATTGGTCGTCCGGACCGTAAATGATCGAAGGTCGGAAGATGGTGAAGTTGATTCTGCTGCCACGAACGATTTCCTCCGCCGACCACTTCGATTGGTGGTAACGCGATAGGGCATTGGCACGCGTGCCGAGAGCGCTCATGTGCAGCAAGCGTTTCACTCCAGCTTGTCGGGCCGCGGCCACAACGTTCTGCGTGCCGCAAGTGTGGACGTTTTCAAAAGTGTTTTCGCCCACCTCGCTGATGATGCCGACAAGATGAATTACCGCGTCGCAACCGGTCATTGCGCCAGCCATTGACGGCGCATGAAGGACGTCGCCCGGATGAACTTCAATTAGCTGGTCTGCCTCAGCTTCGTGCACGCGCAGCGACCGACGGTTGCGGGCCAGGACGCGCACCGAATACCCCGCCGCGTGCAGTTGCCGCAGGATTTCCCGTCCTACAAAGCCCGTTGCGCCTGTGACAAAGACCTTCATAACACCCAAAAGAAGTGTTGAAGTGTTGGAGTATTGGAGTGATGCGACCAGGTTTCCACTACTCCATTACTCCATTACTCCAACTTTCCCAATTCCTCCCGCACCAGCGCCACCAGCGGTTTCATGGTCTTCCCGTTGAATTCAAACCGGCAACCCGCCGCGGCAAATAATTCCGGCAACCGCCGCGAACCGCCCAACGCGAGCGCCTGCTTGTATTCCTGCAAGGCTTTGGCCCTGTCCCGCCGGGAGTTTCCCCAGACCTGCAATGCGCCGAGTTGAGCGATGCCGTATTCCACGTAGTAAAACGGATGCAGAAAGATGTGCAACTGGCGATGCCAGAGATTCGCCCGCGCCTTTTCGTGACCCGTCCAATCCACCTCTCCGCCGAAGCGATCCATCAACGCCAGCCAGGCTCTCCGCCTTTCCGTCCGAGAATGATGCGGGTGCGCATAAATCCAGTGTTGAAAGGCATCGACAGTGGCGATCCACGGAAAGATTTCCACAATCCCTTCCAGATGATCGCGGCGCGCCCGTTTCGCGTCGGGTGGAGAATAAAATTCTTCGATGAATTCGTTGCCCAGCAATTCCATGCTCATGGACGCCACTTCGCAAAACTCGATCGGCGCGTGGCGATAAGCGTGCAAGTTCTCGTCCCGCGTCGCGAGCGCATGAAACGCATGACCCGCCTCGTGCAAAATCGTCTCCACATCACGCTGCACGCCGATGGCGTTCATGAAGATGAACGGCAGCCGCGCTTCCGATAAAGTGGATTGATAGCCCCCTGGCGCTTTGCCTTTGCGATTGTCAAGGTCGAGCAGCCGCAGGTCGTTCATCTGTTTGAAACCGGACGCGAGTTCCGTGTCGATTTGATCAAAAATCTTCTGCGTCGCGGAGACCATCTTCCCCACCTTGTCGAATGGGCACAGCGGCGGACGGTTCAACGGGTCCACCGCCAGATCCCACGGGCGCAGTTTGTCCAGCTTCAATTTCTTTCGACGTTCGGCTTGCAGTTCGCGCACGATGGGCACCACCTCGTGCTCGATGGCGTCGTGGAATTTCAAACAATCGTCCGGCGTGTAATCAAACCGGCGGTTGAGGCGGAAGGCATAATCGCGGTAATTCCTGAAGCCGGCGTTCTTCGCGATGCGTTCGCGCAACGCGACAAGTTGGTCGAAGATGGTCTCGAACTTTTCTGCTTCCCGCAGCCGCCGGTTGACCACGAGTTCCCAGGCCTCCTTTCGCAACGCGCGGTCCGGTTCCTCGAGGTAACGGCTCATTTGCACCAAGGTTTTTTCCTCGCCGCGAAACCGCACGGTCAACGAGCCGGTCAGTTTCTGATACTGCTGGCCAAGTTTCGCTTCCTCGGTTTCCAACGGCACATTTTCCGCCCGGTAAAGTTCAACGTGGACAGCGGTGTTACGATCGAAAACTTCATATCGCCGCTTCGGCAACTGCCGACGCAATGGATGCGCGAGAAATATCTGCGCGAGCTTGAACTGTCGCGGCTTGAGCTGCGGTTCGATCTGTTCGACGAAATGCAAATATGCCTTCTCGGCCTCGGCGTGGTCCGTGTGACAGGTCATCGCGATGTAGCGGCGCGACGATTCCTCATCCAGCGCCGCCGTCAACTCGCTCCCATCGAGCAGCCAGCCTTCGAACTCCGTCACGGATTTGCATTGCGCAGCGAGCGCTTCGAGCCGGTCGAACAACGGCGCGAGTTGAGACCATTCGCCCAAATCAACCTTGGCGGGAACGAAGCGGCGCGGCGAATGGGCGGGCAACTGTCCGAATGGTAATAAACTCATGTCCGAAGGATACTGAGAAATCATGGCACAAGGCCAGATTTGTTATCCTTTCATCAGGCTGAAGTTCCCAGTCGAGAATGGTTCTAGGTGCGATGGTTCAAAGTTTGAGAGAAGACGCGGCGCGCGAGGAGTGTTGAGCAGATTGGCATCGCCGGCAGATTCTTTCCGTCGCCACGCCGCGGGTTTTGGCGATTTTCGCCCAAGACTTAACGTTGCAACGAACAATCAATACACATCTCGCTGGTAGCGCTTCTCGGTCTTCAACCGGCAAACGTATTCAGCAGCCTGCTCCAGCGTGCGACCACCGCCGATTTGGATGAGCTGATGCAGGGCACTGTCAACATCTTTGGCCATGCGCGTGGCATCGCCGCAGACGTAGAAGTGCGCGCCGTCTTCGAGCCAGGCGAAGAGTTCTGGCGCGTGCGCCAACATTCGATGCTGCACATAAAGTTTATCCACCTGGTCGCGGGAGAAAGCAGTGTCGAGTCGGGTCAACGCTTCCTCCCGCAGCAGTGATTGCAACTCGTCGCGATAAAGAAAGTCAGACTGGTCGTGTTGATCACCGAAGAACAGCCAACCCCTTCCCTTCGCTGCCACCGCACGACGTTCTTCAAGGAAAGCGCGAAACGGTGCGATGCCCGTGCCCGGTCCGACCATGATCATGGGGCGGCTGGGGTCGGTGGGCGGACGGAAGTTTTTGTTTGTGTGGACGAAGACGGGAACAGGCGCGTCACCTTGGGCGCGATCGGCGAGGAAAGTGGAGCAAACGCCTTTGCGCGGACGGCCCAGTGATTCATAACGAACCACACTCACCGTGAGATGCACTTGTCCGGCGTGCGCTTTCAGGCTGGACGAAATGGAGTAAAGCCGCGGCTGAAGTTTCTTGAGCAAGCCGACGAATTCGCTCGGTGAAAACTTCATGCTGGGAAATCCAAGCAACAGGTCAATGATTTCCCGTCCCCAAAGAAACCGGGTCAGTTCGCCGTTGGCGTCCGGCGCGGAAACTTTGTTGAGGAACTCGTCCCCGGTGCGCGCCGCCAGGAACTCCAGCAGCGGCTTGGGAATACGGGTGATTTCATAATGGCTCGCGAGCGCCTCGCTTAACGCCACGTCGCTCCCCGTCTTGCCGGGCACCGATTCCTCACCGCTCATGCCCAATGCGACGAGGAGTTCCGCGACGAGAGCGGGATCGTTCTGCGGCACGACGCCCAGCGCGTCGCCGGCCTCGTAGTTGAGGTCAGAGCCATCGAGCGAGATTTCAAAATGCCGAACGTCTTTGGCCGAGCCGGGCGCGTTGAGCTTGCGGTTCGTGAGCAGGCGAGCGGGAAATGGATCGTTTTTCGAGGATCGTGCGCGGCTTTCCCCCTCACCCTTGCCCTCTCCCCCTCCATGGGGGAGAGGGGAAAGCAATGCACGACTCACGCTATCTCGAGAGAGTGTCGAATTGTCTTCAACCTCACACTCGTCTTTGGCCTGAGAATGATTCTCCCTCTCCCCGTCGGACGGGGAGAGGGCCGGGGTGAGGGGTTTCTGTGTGTCTGTCAAAGCGCCCAACACACCATCCAGCCATTTGGCGAAAGCCTCCTCGTACTCCACGTCACAATCCACACGTGAGTGGACACGCGTCGCACCGAGCTTTTCCAGCCGCGCATCAACATCTTTGCCGAACCCGCAGAACTTCGCATAGTTCGAGTCCCCGAGCGCACAGACGCTAAAGCGCAGGTTCGACAAGGCCGGCGCGGCGTCCCTTACCAGAAAATCCCAGAATGCCTTCGCATTATCCGGCGGGTCGCCGTCGCCGAAGGTGCTGGTGAGGATGAGCAGATGCGTATCCTGCGTCAGACTGCGACAATCAAATTGCGCCAGATCACACACAGTTGGAGCATAGCCGCGTTGGCTGGCGGCTTTTGCCGAGCGCTTGGCAAGGGCTTCGGCATTGCCGGTTTGCGAGCCGAAAAGGATGGTCAGCGGTTGAAGGGGCGTCGCGCTTCGCCCGGTGTTTTCCCCACCGGGCGACGCAACAGATGCGCGCGAGAACAAGCCCGCCAGAAAACCGTTCAGCCACGCGCGCTGCTCCTGCGTGAACGGAGCGTTCTCCGGGATGACGGGAATCATGGAGGTCGGATCTGTCATTGGGGCGCGGTGCGCGAAAAAGGCTCCAAGCTCCAAGCTCCAAGCTCCAGAAAAGCACCAAGGATCAAGCACCAAACCGTGCGCGTCACAACTTGGTGCTTGGAGGTTGTAGTTTCTCTGGTGCTTGGATTTTGGTGCTTGGATGTTTTCATCCTCATTCGGAAAACATTTCCTGCAATTGTTTCACTTCATGGCGGCGGGTGAATTCGGCAAAGCTTTCACCAGAGTTGCGCCGGGCGAGGTAAGTCGTCAGCACGCGCTCCAGCAGTTTGAGCAACTCTGAAAAGGGAATGCCCTTGAACACTTCCTTGCCGATGGCCTGCTCGTGACCGAAGCCGCCGCCGAGCGTGACGTTGTACGCCTCCACCGATTCGCCGCTCAACATCGTCTTCACACCGAGCAACCCGATGTCACCCACGTAATGCTGGGCGCAGGAGTTCGGACAACCGGTGAGGTGAATGTTGATGGGTTGATCGAGTTGCAGGCGCTTTTCCAGATGGCGCGCCAGCGCGACCGCCTGGGCTTTGGTGTTTGTGGCAGCCCATTTGCAACCCGCGTTCCCCGTGCAGGCAACCAGTCCGCCTGCGATGGCGCTGGCGGAATGGTGAAGACCCATGCGCACGAGGTTGCGTTTGACGGTTTCTACAAAACCGTCGGGCACATCCGGGATCAGCAGGTTTTGCCACGGGGTCAGCCTCAAGTTCCCCGAACCGTAATTCTGCGCCAGGTCGGCCAGCCGCCGCATCTGACGCGTGTTCAGCCGCCCCACAGGAATCACCACGCCGATGTAGTTGCGCCCGGTCTGCGCCTGTTTGTAAACACCGATGTGGCCGTGCCGGATCGGCGGATGCGCGGGCACGCATTCCGCGCGCGAGAAATGGATGAGTGGGAACGCGAGTTTCTTTTGCGTCGCTTCGAGAAATGTCGGGATGCCCCACTTGTCGATGAGGTATTTCAAACGCGCCTTCTTGCGGTCGGTGCGGTCACCGTGCTCGTTGAAAACGCGGATCATCGCTGCGGCAACCGCAACGCACTCGGAGGGTTTGATGAGAATGCCGGCGTCCTTCGTGAACTGCTTGTGACCGGTGATGCCGGCTAGTTCTACGCGGAAATAAACGCCGGATTGAGGCGGAACGAGTGACTCGTTCTTGTTCGAATCAGCCCCCTCACCCTGACCCTCTCCCCCTCGGCGGGGGAGAGGGAAGGGCAATGAACGCTTCCCGATATTCCCAGCCGCGACCGATTCTCCGGCGGGCTGGCGAAGGTTCTCCCTCTCCCCTTCCGAAGGGGAGAGGGTCGGAGTGAGGGGAGCGGAAGTGGATGAAGTTTGTTTCGCGCTCGATCCATCCACGCGCACCGCAACGAAACCGATGTCATTCGTGTCCGCGACGACGCTGACCGAACCTCCGCCGTCAAAGGCCACGTTGAACTTTCGCGGCAGACCGTAAAGATCGCGGTGATTGAGAATGTAATGATGCAGCGCCTTGGCCAGCGGTCGCGCGTCAATCAACTCCGCCGGATCAATGCCGGCCGTCGGCGAAGCAGTGATGTTGCGCACGTTGTCCACGCCCGAACCGCGTGCGGTCAAACCCAGCTCCTGCAGTTTGGTCAGGACTTTGATGATGTTGCGCGGCGCAATCTCACGAATTTGAATGTTCGAACGCGTGGTGATGTCGGCGTGGCCGTTGCCCCATTCGTCTGCGATATCGGCCAAGCCGCCAAGTTGCGCCGAAGTCAACTCACCTGCTGGAATACGACAACGGAGCATGAAAGAGTTTTGCACCGGCCCGACCCAAAAGAGCCCGAAGTAACGGAAACGGAAGGTATCCTCCTCGTTCGGCGCTTTGTCCTGTTCTGCGTGCGCCAGCAAACGTTCCCAACCGTCCAGCGGGTTCTCTTCGAGTTTCCATCGCTCCTGCTTGGTCAAGTCGGACAAGGGTGTGCCGAAGCGGGCCTCCTCCAGAGGTGCGGCCAGATTTTGTCCTGCTTGCGCTGGATCAGCGGTGATGAGTCCCTGGTTCGTTGTTCCAACAAACGGGATCAAACCTCGTTGCGCAACACCCGCCATGAAGCCGGCAAGATACTCCTTCTGTTCCGGTGTAAACTCACCCGAAGCGGGTCCCGACAATTCAATCACATTTGATTCTGCCGTTTTCATAACTCTGATCCGTCTCCCCCGATTTCCCCCTCACCCTGGCCCTCTCCCCCTCCGAGGGGGAGAGGGGAAACCAACCAATCACCTCCGGTTATCTGAGCAACCATCTGGTAAACTCCGTCTCTCGCATCTCGACGATGCCGCGAAGGATTCTCCCTCTCCCCTTCTGAAGGGGAGAGGGTCGGGGTGAGGGGAAATGCGGACGTGTTCATGACCGGGCCCTTTCCAACCGCACCGCGCTGAACTTCAGTTCCGGTTGCCGCGAAATCGGGTCGGCTGCACTCGTCGTGACCGCGTTGACGCAGCCGTCTTCACGAAAGGACTGTCCCCAATGAAACGGCATGAAAAGCGTGCCCGGCGTGACCGAGTCATCCACTCGCAACGTCGTGCATGCCGCGCCGCGCGATGAAACCAGTTGCACCGCGTCGCCATCGACAATACCGAGGCGTTGCGCATCGGTTGAGTGTGCAGCGGCAAACGGACTGGGGTTGGTCTTGTTCAGCTTGGCGACATGGCCGGTCTTGGTCCGCGTATGCCAATGATTCGCCAGACGACCGGTGATCAAAGCCATCGGGTATTCCGCCGTGAGTTCATCCTTGGGTGGCAGATAGCCGACGGGATGAAACCGGGCGCGACCATTTGGCGTGGCAAAAACTTTCCGACGATAGCGGCGGCTGATCCCGTGACTGGAATAATCGGGACACGGCCACTGGACGGCATGGCGCTTGAGCCGCCGGTAGCTGATGCCGTTCATCTGTAATTGATAAACATCCGAGCAACAGGATTTATGCTCCTCGAAAATGTCGGCGGCGCGGTTGTAGGAAAACTGTTCTTCGAAACCCAGGAGGGCGGCGACGCGGCAGGCGATTTCCCAATCGGGACGCGCGTCGCCCGGCGGCGGCAGGCAGGGCTGCATCAAACTGACCCGGCGCTCGGAGTTGGTCATCGTGCCTTCCATTTCCAGATTCATCGCAGCCGGCAGCACGACATCGGCATACAGGGAAGTTTCCGTTGGATGATAACAATCCTGCACGACCAGCAGTTCAAGGTTTCGGAGTGCGCGCCGGATTTGATTCGCATCCGGCATCGTGGCGAGCGGATTACAACCGACGATCCAAAGCGCCTTGATCTTGCCCGACTCCGCCGCCTCGAACATCCGCACTGCATCGAGGCCGGGCGTGGGTTGAATTTTTTCCGCGCGAACCCCCCAGATTTTGGCGATCTGCTCGCGATGCGCCGGGTTCGTGACCTCGCGATGCCCCGGCAGCAACCCGGACATATAGCCGACTTCGCGCCCTCCCATTGCATTCGGCTGACCGGTCAAAGAGAACGGTCCGCTTCCAGGGCGGCCCACTTTGCCGGTGGCGAGATGAAGATTGATGATGCCGAGATTATTGGCGACGCCGTTGGTGCTTTGATTGGCCCCCATCGCCCAAAAGCTCAGCGCCTCGGCTGATTGACCGAACCAAAACGCCGCCCGATGTATGTCCAACTCCAGAATACCGCACACTTTCGCCGCCCGCGCTGGCGACCAGGCTTCCGCAACTTCACAGAGAGTATCCCAGCCTTCGGTGTGATTGCGGATGAAGCGTTCGTTCGTCCATCGTTGTGAAATAAGGAGGTGCAGGATCGCGTTGAGCAATGCCATGTCCGTGCCCGGACGAATGGCCAGATGCAGATGAGCCGCGTCCGCCGTCGGCGTGCGGCGCGGATCGACAACAATGATGCGCGTGCGCTTGCGGGTGGCGCGCTTTTTGATTCGCTGCCACAACACCGGATGGCATTCCGCCATGTTCGCGCCCAGGATAAAAAAACATTCTGCATGTTCGATGTCGTCGTAGCAGGTCGGCGGCGCGTCCGCCCCAAAGGCCAGATTGTAGGCGCTGACGGCGCTGGCCATGCACAGGCGTGAGTTCGCGTCGATGTTGTTGGTGCCAATCGCGCCCTTGGCCAGTTTGTTGAAGACGTATTGCGATTCAGTTGTGAGCTGTCCGGAAACATAAAACGCGACGGCATCCGGACCGTGCTGGCGAATGATTTGCTTGAATTTTGCGGCGACACCTTCCAGCGCGGTGTCGAGGCCGACCGGCGCAAAAGCTTGAGAGCGGCCGTCGCGCCGCAGCGCCGAAGTGAGTCGATTGGGTGTATTGATAATCTGATCCACCTGCGCGCCTTTATTGCAGATGCCGCCACGACTGGAAGGGTGATCCTTGTCACCTTTGACCTCGACGATGCGGCCGTCGCGGACTTTCACCGCCAGTCCGCAGCCGACGCCGCAGTAAGGGCAGATGGTTTTGACGGTTTTATCCATCAAACAGTCTCCAGTTCCTGACCTGGGACAACCGTCGTGACGGGACGGACACGGCCATGTTCGGCGATCCAGTTGCCTATCCAATCGCGTTGGGCGATCAGAAGGCAGACCAGCGCAAACACGACCAGACCGGCAAACGCCATCAGCCCGAAAGCATACGAACCGGCCGCCTGCTTGAACGAGCCGAGCAACGTCGGCAGGAGGAAACCGCCCAACCCGCCGGCTGCACCTAGGATTCCCGTCGCGGCGCCCACCTGCTTGCCGTAGCGTTGCGGCACGAGTTGAAACACCGAACCGTTCCCCGCCCCCAAACAAGCCATCACTAGGATGAACAGCGCGACCGCGACCATCAGCGAGGTCGTTTGCGCCACCGCCAGGACGAGCAGTCCCACCACAGCGTAAAGAATCGTCAACATCCGGATGCCGCCGAGTTTGTCGGCCAGCAATCCACCCACCGGACGCAGAAAACTGCCCGACAAAACGCAGAGGGAAGTCAGATCGCCAGCGTGTATTTTGGTGACGCCAAATTGGTCGCGAAGATAAATCGAAAGAAAACTGGCCAGGCCGACGAAGCCGCCGAACGTCACCCCGTAGAAAAAACTGAACAGGTAAGTGTCCCGCTGCTTGAGCACGGCCAGAAACTCCGCTGAGCTTTGGCGGCGGGCCGGCTGTGGAACGTCCTTGGCGAAGATCATGAAAATCACCGTGACGATTGCCAAAGGCAGCATCGCCAGTCCGAACACCGCGTGCCAACCGTAGGCTTCGGCCAGACGCGGCGCAAACAACGTGGCGAGCAGCGTGCCGGAATTTCCCGCGCCGGCGATGCCCATCGCCAGCCCCTGATATTTGGCAGGATACCAGCGACTGGCCATCGGCAACGCCACGGCAAAACTCGCCCCTGCCACGCCCAACAACATCCCGACGAGATAAACTTTCGAAATCGAATCCGCCCAGAGCCATCCCGCCAGCAAGGGGATCAGGGTGGCAACGAGACCAATGCAACCAGTGCACTTGCCGCCGAGCCGATCGGCGAGCTGGCCGGAGACCAATCGCAAGAGTGACCCGCCCAGCAGTGGCACCGCCGCCATGAATCCTTTTTGTGCGGGACTTAACCCGAAATCCGCCGCCACATAATTTCCCAACGCTCCCAACAGCACCCAGATCATGAAGCTGACGTCGAAGTAGAGGAACGCGCTGATTAGCGTTGGCAAATGACCCGCCTTTAGGAACGGCATATTGGCTCTCATGTCACGTTGCCAAAAGCACTCAAAACGCCAGCGACCGAAACCCGGCAACGAAACTCATTGAAACGTTTTCACCGATGCGTTGAATGCCATTCAACCATCGCGGCGTTGCTTGATTTGATGCCGTCGCCACGCGATCAGCCTGCCCTCGGCGACAACATTTCCACGCTGTGAACGCGGCTGGGCGGTGAGCAGTTGCCGGTGATTTCACGCGAACCACTGCACAATTCTCGCCATCGTGGACAAACGCTGACAGGTGGAAACAAGCACGGTGCACACGTACCGCACCGTCGCGGCCAAGCAGTCTTGCTTTGTAATAATTCTTGAAGCCGGCGGTTGGCTGCGTTTATTAACGGCCACAGAAAATCATGAAGGGCTCTAACTGCTCCCCGACTGTGACGTTTGATCAATGAAAACCTTTTTGAGAATAATCTCTGGTCGCCGCCGATTCGCCACCTGGACGCTTGCTTTGTTCCTGAGCGCAATCGGCAACGAATCGACTTCTTTGATTCGGGCTGACGAGGGCACGAACAAGCCTCCCCTACGGCTTGACCGTGCTTTTGTGTTTGGGCGCGCAACCGATTCCGCCGGCAGCGTCAACAATGTCGCTTCCGAGTCCGACCTCATCGGCCCGGCCAAGCAACCGCAGTGGACGGCGCGTCGCGCTTTTGCCGAAACGGACATTTACGTCATCCCACCCGGCGAGATTGAGTTCAATCAGTTTTACATTTCATCGCACTCGCGAAACGCGAAACCGGAAAATCTGTTTGAGACCGAGTTTGAGTTCGGTCTGCCCTGGCGCACGCAGTTTGACGTGGAAGTGAACTACGCCATCGAGCGTGGACGACTTCATTATGATGAGACGCTGCTGGAACTTCCGCATGCCTTGGCGGACTGGGGAAAGATCCCCCTCAACCCGGCGGTCGCCGGCGCCTGGCGCTTCATCAACGAAGAGCCGGACGCGTTCGTCATCCGGCTGTTGTTAGCCGAGGAAGTTTGCAAGAAAGTGCACTTTGGCGCAAACCTGACCTACGGCCGACAAATCGGCGGAGCGCACGAAACCGCCTACGAGCTTAACGTCGCTCTCAGTCATGTGATGATTGATTCTAAATTGACCGTCGGCATGGAAATACTCGCCGAGTTCGAAACTGAAACGGAAGGCACGCCCGGCGTACCAGGGGTCGATACCGAACGTACCACCAACGTCATGCTCGGCCCTTCGATTCTCTGGAAACCAACGCGAACAACCCACTTGGGCTTGGTGCCATTGTTCGGGCTGACGTCCGATTCACCCGTTGTGGAAGCTTTCGTGGTTTTCGGCTTCGATTTCGGCCCGTTTGGCTGGAATCGTGGCGAGCGAGAGAACGAAGGTGGTTTCGGGCCTCTGCGCAAGCGACGGTGAGGCAGTCGGCGGTTTTCGAGCGGGCAGTTTGGAGCAGCTCGCCATTGTGCGACGGAATTAATATTTCTTGAAGCCGGGTTTTGGCTGCTGCTTAATGAAGTTGCCAGGGCCCATGGAATGTGGACTTACGAACCCCGCCAGGGCAGGAATGCAGCAACGGTAGTTTGCTCCGCATCCGCCGTGGTCACCCTGGCACTCTCGATTTACGATTTGCGATTTTGGATGGACGATTAACGAATCAAATTGCAACCGGCGCGTAAATCGTAAATCGTAAATCGCAAATGGCTTACCAGGTTATAGCGCGCAAGTACCGCCCGCAGCGTTTCGCCGACGTCGTCGGCCAGGAGCACGTCACACAGACGCTCACCAACGCCATCGCACAGAAGCGGATCGCGCACGCCTACCTCTTCGTCGGCCCGCGCGGCACCGGCAAAACCACCATCGCCCGCATCTTCGCCAAATGCCTCAATTGCACCGGCGGTCCCAAGGTGGACTTCGACGACAACGATCCGCGCTGCATCGAAATTACCGAAGGCCGCTCCATCGATGTTTTGGAAATCGACGGCGCGAGCAACAACGGCGTGGAACAAGTGCGCGAGTTGCGAGAGACGGTCAAATACATGCCGGCCTCCGGCCGGTTCAAGATTTACGTGATTGACGAAGTTCACATGCTCTCGACGGCGGCGTTCAACGCCCTGCTCAAAACGCTCGAAGAACCGCCGGAGCACGTGAAGTTCATGTTCGCCACGACCGAGCCGGAAAAGGTTTTGGCTACGATTCTCTCTCGTTGCCAGCGGTTCGATTTGCGACGCATCCCCGCGGCGCTCATCGTCAAACATCTTGCGCATATCGCCAAACTGGAGAATGTGAAAATCGGTGACGACGCGCTTTATGCCATTGCCCGCGGAGCTGACGGCGGAATGCGCGACGCCGAATCGACACTCGATCAACTCATCAGTTTTTGCGGTGAGAAGATTGAGGAGTCGGACGTGCTCTCGATGTTCGGCCTGACGGCGCAAGGCCAGATTTTGAAACTCGCCCATGCCATTCTGGCTGGCAATGCGGAGACGGCCTTGACTGAATTGAACGACCTCGCCAAGCATGGCAAAGACCTCGCGCGGTTGTTGTCGGACTTGCTAAATCACTTCCGCAATCTGCTGATCTACCAGGTCTCGCGTGGCGATTTGAAATTGCTCGAAGTTTCCGAAGTCGAAGCCGCTTCCCTTGCCGAACAATCCGCCGGGATCAGCACCGACGCATTGACCCGCATCATGGAGGTGCTGACGGACTGCGAGAGCCGTTTGCGCGACGCGGCCTCGAAAAAGATCTTGATCGAAGTCGCGTTGCTCAAAGCCATGGAAGCGCGGAGCGCGGTCAGTCTTGATTCCGTGCTCAAGCAGTTGCAGGACTTGCGCGGCAAAAACAGCGCCAGCGTATCGCCCGCGCCGGTGGCCGCGAACGTGAGTTCGCGGACTGTCGCCGCAGTTGCGCCAAAGGTTGAGCGTTCCGTGGTCAATAATCCGCCGACTCACGTCGGCGGTTACGAAGCGCCCGCATCGACGACAATGTCAGTTGCGTTGGAAGAAACGCCCGGAAGCTCCGCTGGCTTGTCCGGTCTTTGGTCGCAGGTGATCGAGGCGGTGGGCCGCGTCAGTCCGTTCACGCGCAGTTATCTGCTTGAAGCGCATCCGGTGTCGTTCGCCAAAAACGTTTTCACCATTGGCTTTGATCCGGAGTTTGAGGACCACATCGGACTGGTGGACAACGCCAAGAATCACACCCTGCTCCAAACCAAGCTGGATGAACTCGGACACGCGAACGTCCAGATCAAATTCATCAAAGCCGAAAGACCGGCGGGTGCCGGTGTGGCTCCGGTTACGCAACCAACGGCGGCAACGGTCGCGGCAACGCAAAGCATGGCCAAGCAAGCAACCACGCCGGCAGCGCGCGCGACCGTTGAGAAACCAACCCCCTTCAACAAGGACGAATTCAAAAACGATCCGCTGATCCAAAAGGCGCTGGAGATTTTCAAGGGCCAGATCGTCGATGTCCGTGCCTAACTCTCAACCCTCAACTCACAACCAAAGAAATGTCCAGCATTGGCAAACTCATGAAACAAGCTGCGCGGATGCAGCAACAGATGGAACAAATCCAGGCACAACTAGCCGCCCGCACCGTCGAAGCCACCAGCGGCGGCGGCGCGGTGAAGGTGGTTGCGAAATGCGATGGTTCCATTGCTTCCATAAAAATTGACCCGCAGGCACTCAACGCCGCCGACGCTCAATTGCTCGAAGACATGATCCTGACCGCCGCCAATCAGGCGCTGTCCCAAGCCAAGGAGATCTCCAACACGGAAATGGGCAAGGTGACTTCCGGACTTAATCTTCCTGGGTTGACCTAGTTCGCCTCTTTCCTGTTCCTGTGGCTTCACTTCCTGAACCGATCACTACGTTGATTGCCGCGCTGAGCAAGTTGCCCGGCATCGGCCCGCGTTCAGCCGAACGAATCGCGCTTCACCTGGTGCAGAGCGAAACTGATTTCGTCAAACAACTCGCTCAAACCCTCCTCGACGCTCGTGGGCGCATTCAGGTCTGTCCCGTTTGCGGCGCGTTGGCGGAAAAAGTTCCTTGCTCCATTTGCGATGATCCGCGCCGCGACGTGGGACTTGTTTGTGTCGTCGAACGCGCCGTTGATGTCATCAGCATTGAAAAGTCGGGGACATATCGCGGCAGATTTCATGTGCTCGGCGGCAAGATTTCACCGTTGAACGGCGTCGAGCCGGAGGATTTGTGCATCGCGGAACTGGAATCGCGCCTTGCCAAGGAACCGATCAAGGAAATCGTGATCGCGTTGGGCACAGACGTGGAAGGCGACGCGACCAGTTTTTATCTGGCCAAACGGCTCGCGAGAAAAGGGCTCAAGATCACCCGCATCGCGCATGGTCTGCCGGCGGGCAGTGGTCTGGAATTTGCCGATGAATTGACGCTGAGCCGCGCACTTGAAGGACGAAGGGAAATGGAATGAAAGTTCCTGAGGTTGTCGTTTTCGATCTGGGCAAAGTACTGGTGGATTTTGACTACGGGATTGCCGCCCGCAAAATCGCAGCACGCGGCACCAGGACCGGCGAGGAAGTCCAGGGTTTTCTCGACCACTCTCCCCTACTCTTCCGTTACGAGACCGGCCTGGTAAGCCGACACGAATTCTTTGAAGAAGTCCGTCAAGCGACAGGGTTCGCCGGGAACTTCGAGGAGTTCGGATCATTTTTCGCCGACATCTTTTGGGAGATTCCTCCGATGATTGAAATACACGCCACGCTGCGGCGGCGCGGAATTCCGACTTACATTTTCTCGAACACCAACGATCTTGCGGTCGAACACATCCGCCGGAATTTTCCATTCTTCAGCAATTTCGATGGGCACATCCTTTCCTACGAAGTCGGCGCGATGAAACCCGACGCGAAAATCTACGAGGCGCTTGAGCGCTTGGCCGGCAAGCGCGGCCCAGAAATCTTGTACTTCGACGACCGCCAGGAAAACGTGGATGCCGGCGCGGCGCGCGGCTGGCAAGTGATTTTGCAGGAGTTGCCGGAGAAAACCCGAGGCGCAGTTCAAAAACTCGGACTGCTGTAACTTCGCGGCGCATCAGAACGGCGCAACCTAAAGGTTGAACTCCAACCCACGGCGGGCGGCGTTGGAGTTCAAGCTTCAGCTTGTCCGGATTAACTGGCGCGGCTGGAAAACGGAGGCCAAATCTTCCCAACGCGATTGAACTTTGGTGCCAGGACGCAAATCAATTGTTCCTCCCGATGCCGGGCCACCTCCTCGCTGGCGCAAACGTCAAACTCGATCCGGGCAACTTGATGAAGCAGGCGCATAATGCGGCGTGAAAGGCGTTCCGGATTGGCAACGCGATAACTCGCCAGTCGCTTGCGGAGATTTTTTGCCTTGCCGACATAGAGCACACCCGCTTCGGCGCCGCAGAAAAAATACACGCCGGGACTGGTTGGCAGGCGGTGAAAGAAATCATCGCCGAACCGCTCGACCAGCGGGCGCGGCGGTGGAAAGAGCCAGAGTTGATGCGCAGCCATGAGCGCATTTAACGAAACTCGCTGGGTCAAAAGCTGTCCATCACGAAAAATCAACCTTCGCAAGAAGTGCCTCGGAATTTCACCGCGCAGACGCCGGGGGGTTGCTTCCGCCCGAACCCAGCAGGCCGGAGATCGGGAAATCCGGGTCGCCGATCGAGAGGAGCCGCTCGGCCATGTCGTTCAGCGCGAGGCGGGTTGCCCGAAAGCGTTCCGCGAGCGTGTTGAAGATCGGCGCGAGCTCGTATTTCTGAGCCAGCCGATGGTCACTGGCCAGGCGGTACTGCATACGCCCCAGTTCTTCGTAATAACTTAATCCGGGAAAGCCGCGCGTCTCCGCGCGTAGGCGGATGTGTTCGGGGAACACGCCGGAAAGAAAGAGCGAACGGTTGCCGATGTGGACACGAATAAAAAAGCTGGTGCGATCATCGGCGGTCTGGAGGGCGGCCATCATTTCGAAAAAGTAATCGAGCGGATGGGTCTGGCCGGGCGCCGCGCAATTCACCCGTTCCGTGCGGGAAAACTCAGCGAGCACCTCGGCCACGTAATCCGCCACCGCCCGGTCTTTGATGTCCGAGCGGCGAAAGACCTGCCGCACGAGGATGTAGAAATAAAACCGGCTCGAAACCCGCAAACAACCGCGATGCTCCAACAGCGCGTGCAGCAACGCCTCGTCGTCCAGGATCAAGTCGCGCGACTCCTCATCCGCCAGCAACCGAACGAGACATTCCGTCGTGCCAATCTTGCGACCGAGCACCGACAAAATAAAATCGATGTCTTCAGCCGTAAACTGGACCCGGCAATTTGGTTGAATCACATTCATCATCTTTCGCTCGCTTTCAGTTTTGACGAATACGACCACGCGCGCCCTTCAGCGCGCACCCGGACCGTCACTCGCTGCCTGTTGAATTATACAGCAGATTAGATTCCATGAAAAGCATCGCGGTTCAACCCGGTTGCGATGTGCGTTATTTACCGTCCTTCCCGATCTTTGCAACCTCAAATCCTGATCAAGAACAGAAACGCGCGGCGTGGTGCGCCGGGCGTTGGCGGAAATTTTGACGCACCGCGTGAAAATCCATACACTGAGCCGGTGTCCTGACCAACACATCCGTGCGAGAGAATGAACATTGCTGGCGTGATTCGCCACGCCGCGATATGGACTCCTTGATGAATCGGATCACAACGCGCTCCCGTCGCCAGGCGATGGACTGGAGTCTGGTGCTTGTCAGCCAGGGGATTGAAACCGTAATCGAGCAATCAGAGGATGGGACGGGTTGGGGATTGGTGGTGGATGCTCGAGACTATGAGCGAGCCGTCAGCGCCATACGCCAGTACCGTGCGGAGAATCGTCACTGGCCGTGGCGACAACAAACGCGCTGGCCGGGATTATTGTTTGACTGGACGAGCGTGGTCTGGTGTCTGGCGCTCGCCCTGTTTTATTGGTTTGGTGAAACTCGCGCGGTCGATCTCCGTTCAAACGGAGCGATGGATAACGCAGCAGTTTCGGCCGGCCAATGGTGGCGACTGTTCACCGCAATCACCCTTCACGCCGACGTTGCGCATCTCGTCGCCAACGTCACCATCGGATTCGTGTTGCTCGGTCTGACGATGGGGCGTTACGGAACGGGTGTGGGTCTGCTCGCCGCAGTGCTGGCCGGCGCCGGTGGCAACGTCGCCGACCTGATTGTTTATCACGCGCCGCATCGCAGCCTGGGCGCGTCGGGAATGATCCTCGGTTGCCTCGGACTACTTGCTGCTCAATCCATGTCGCTTTGGCGACAACATCCCCTAGCCACGAAATACGTGGTCAGCAGCGTTCTGGCCGGCATCATGTTGTTTGTCTTGTTCGGGCTGACGCCGGGGACGGACGTTGTGGCGCACTTTGGTGGATTCGCAACTGGCCTCCTGCTGGGTGGAATTCTGGCGCACGCTCCAACGAAGTTCTTGCACAATCCCAAAATCAATCTTGTCAGCGGTACGCTTGTCGCCGCACTGATGATGCTCGTTTGGGGACAGGCGATGGGCAGACTAAACTAATGTGAAAGTCTGAATTGGTCTGGAGCGGCAGGCCAAGCCAAGCAAGAAAAGTCTGATTTTCGCCAAGAAAAGTGAAGCCACAACCGTTCGCTTCACCCATTATCTCACCTCAAGAATGCATAATTGATGTGCTGCCGAACCGAATCTGATGGGCCATCCGGGTGTCCATTTCCCATCAGCGGCGCGCATAAATGCCAAGGAATGGATTTTTAAACATTCGCCATGCGAACAGGAAATGTAAGGTTATCCGCGGGTCAAATCGGGACAAGCACTGACGCCTCGATCATTTCCAACACGAAAACCGCATTCCTGTTCATGCCACCGAGACCCTTTGCAGTTTTTTGCGCTTTACTAGTCGCTGCCGGATTGATCGGCGGACCGCCTGTAGTTCAGGCGGCTGGCTTGGTGGCGGCGTATTCGTTCAACGAGGGCACGGGGACGACCGTTGCGGACGCCTCTGGCAACGGCAACACGGGCACGATCGCAAACGCGACCTGGACCCCCGCCGGCAAGTTCAGCAACGCGCTATTGTTCAATGGGACCAATGCGCGCATAACCATCAGCGATTCGCCTTCCTTGCATTTGACGACCGGCATGACATTGGAGGCGTGGGTGAATCCGTCCGCCGTGGACAGCGCATGGCGCGACGTGATCTACAAGGGGAATGACAACTACTATTTGATGGGCACCACATCGACGGGCGGCGAGCCAGCGGTGGGCGGATACTTTGGCGGGGTCAATGCCAATCTGTATGGCCCGTTGGTGCTGAGCTTGAATACCTGGACGCACCTGGCGGCGACTTACGATGGAGCAACGCTTCGATTATATGTGAACGGAGTCCAAGTCTCGAGTGCGGCGCAGACTGGAAATATTCTTACCTCGTCGAACCCGTTGCAAATTGGCGGAGACAGCATTTTCGGACAGTACTTCCAAGGGATGATCGACGAAGTGCGTGTCTATGATCTGGCCTTGAGCGCCAGCCAGATTCAAACCGACATGAACACCTCCATTGGTCCGCCGGCCAATCAGCCGCCGGTGGCGCAAGCGAATGCCACACCGAAGGCAGGTGTCGCGCCTTTGGACGTTGCGTTCTCGAGCAGCGGGTCGCAGGATCCGGAAGGGCTGCCGCTTTCGTACAACTGGACGTTTGGCGATGGAACCCCTTCATCCACTGCGACGAATCCCGCTCACACCTACCTCACGGCTGGATTATACGCAGCCTGGTTGACGGTTTCAGATGGTGTCAACTCGACGACTTCCAGCGTCGTGAACATCACCGTGGGAACAGTCGGCGAACCTCCGCCAGCCGTGTCTTTCAGCAACACCAACTATCCAGTCGCGGAAAACAGCGGTATCGCGACCATCAATGTCTGGTTGGACAAGTTTTACTACGTGGATGTGTTCGTCGATTTCGCCACGGCGGGAGGCACTGCGACGCCCGGCGTGGACTATGTCACGAACAGCGGGACACTCCACTTCCTGCCCGGTCAAACGAATCAATCGTTCCTCGTCACGCTGCTCAATTCCAGCGGTCAGAATCCGACCTCGCGAACGGTTCATCTGACATTGAGCAATTTTTCTGGAGCGAGTCCAGGAAATCCCGTGGCCGCTGACCTCGTGATTCTCGACCCAGATGCACCCCCGCGCCTCGTTTCGCCGTGCCTGACCAGCAACGGTTTGTTCCAAGCCACAGTGGTCGGCCTGCCGGGCCAGATTTTTTCCGTCGAGTGCTCCCAGACACTCAGCAATTGGACTTCGCTGATTACGCTGACCAATGTGGCCGGCTCCATGAACTTCACGGACGTAACGTCGCCTGGCGCGTCCGTCCGTTTCTACCGAACCGTGAGCGGTTATCGCGGTGTGTTTACCCAGCACAACGACAACTTCCGAACGGGTCAGAATCTCAATGAAACAATACTGACTCCGACCAACGTGACTTCAGCGACCTTCGGAAAACTTTTTTCGTATCCGCTGGATGGAATTGCTTACGCCTCCCCCCTCTACGTGGCCAACGTCAGCATCCCCGGGCAGGGCTTCCACAATGTCATTTACGTGGCGACGGAACACGACAGCGTTTATGCGTTTGACGCTGACGGACTGGGCACCAATCCGCTCTGGCAGGTCAGTTTCATCAATCCCGCCGCGGGCATCACCACGGTGCCCGCCGACGACACCGGCGAGTGCTGCGATATCGCGCCTGAGATCGGAATTACAGGCACTCCTGTGATTGATCCGGTCAGTGGCACACTTTACGCCGTTGCCAAAACCAAGGAAGTCAACGGGAGCAACACAGATTATGTGCAACGACTTCACGCGCTCGACATCACCAGCGGCGCGGAAAAGTTCGGCGGACCGGTGGTGATTCAAGCCACGGTGCCCGGGACTGGTGTCGGATCGCAGGCCGGACAACTGCCATTCCTGTCGCTTCGCGAGAACCAGCACCCGGCCTTGCTTCTGAACCATGCCGTCATTTACATCGCGTTCGCAAGTCATGGAGACAATCAACCGTATCACGGATGGATTTTGGGATACCACGCCACCACACTTCAGCAAACGATGGCGTTCTGCGCCACACCCGACGCTGAAGGTGCCGGCATCTGGATGGGTAGCGGCGGCCTGTCCGCCGACGCCGATGGCAACATCTACTTCGTCACCGGCGACGGAACATTCGACGCGAACACCGGCGGTGCGGACTACGGGGATACCTTCATGAAGCTCAGTACCAATGGCACCGTGCTGGATTATTTTACACCCTTTGATCAGGCGAGCCTCGATGCTGGAAATCACGACCTTGGATCGGCGAACGCCCTGTTGCTCCCCGATCAACCCGGTAACCACCCGCACCTGGTCACCAGCGCCGGCAAGAACGACGTGCTGTACCTCGTTGACCGCGATAACATGGGGCACTTCAACTCCGTTGACGACAGCCAGATCGTACAATCGATGACGTTGTCCAATGCGAACTTCATCAACCCCGTCTATTTCAACGGCTACGTGTACTACAGCGTGACCAGCACAAAAATTGCCGCGTATCGGTTGAACAACGGATTGCTTCCTGTCACGCCCACCTCCCAGTCCGCGGACACTTACGGATTTCCAGGCGGAGCACTGGCGACCTCCGCCAACGGCACCAACAACGCGATTCTCTGGGCCGTCCAACGCAAAGGCGCGACCACACCCGGCGTCCTCCATGCCTACGACGCCTACAACCTGGGTGTCGAATTCTACAACAGCAACCAAGCTGGCTCGCGGGATACCCTCGACTTCGCGGCGAAGTACACCGTTCCGCTCGTCATCGACGGCAAGGTCTTCGTTGGCTCTTTGAGCCGATTGACTGCCTACGGGCTGTTGCCGTAGGAAAACACGCCGAAGCCAGCCACAGTTTGGATTTGTTTCAGGTGAAATTCATCGACGTTTTGTATGACTCGACTCTGCCACCGGTTCGGACTACTGCTGCCTGTACATCGTGACGATCACCCCACGCAGAATTCGTAGGCGATGACCTACGCTCCTGGAACTGGAACTCCTGCGCCACTACTCAATCCGCAATTCACCGCGCAGCTTCACCACAATGGAGGAGGACATCGCATCCGGCGCAGATGCCGGAACGGAAATGACTAAACCCTCCCTGCCAGACACAGCCGTGAGCGGCGTTTGTTTCTTGTCTGCCAGCAGATAGACTTTCCCCGCAGAATTTTTCAGGCTTGGCACAACGAGCCGGCCGTCAGTGGGCCAGTCGAAGACGTGGAGGTAGAGCGTGGTGGCGCGGCCCTGGACCTTCTTTGTGCAACGTCCCCACGGCAGACGCGGGAACGGGCTGGCAGTGGTGCCGTAGATCGCCGCGTGGTTAACCTTCATCCATTTTCCAATTTCAGCGAGCCGTTCGACGCTGGCGGGCGGGAAGAGGCCTTCACTGGTCGGGCCAACGTTGAGCAGGTAGTTGCCGCCTTTGCTCGCGCAATCAATCAGATTGCGCACGAGCGTCTGCGTGGATTTCCAGTTTTGATCATTCTTGTTGTAGCCCCAATGCCGGTTCATGGTCATGCAGGATTCCCACGCGACACCCGGACCGAAACCGGTCGGCGGAATTTCCTGTTCCGGCGTGCCGTAATCGCCGACGCCCTGGCCTTTGTCCATGCCACCCATGCCGGAGCGACCTTTGCCCACGCGGTTGTTGACGATGATGCTCGGTTGCAGGCTGCGAACGTAGTTGTATAGGTCCACCCCGCGGTCGTGTGTCCAAGGCTTTTCCCATTCGCCGTCAAACCACAGAATGCCAAGCGGCCCGTAACGCGTGATGAGTTCCTTGAGTTGGGCCTTCATGAAATCCACGTAACGATCCATGTTCGGCTCGCCGGCGGCCTTGTCGTTCCAGGCGCGGCGCGTGCCCCAATCCGGATGATGCCAGTCCATGATCGAGTGATAAAAGCACAACGTGATGCCGTCCTGCTTGCACGCGGCGGCGAGTTCCTGGAGCGGGTCGCGCGGAAACGGGGTGGACTTGATGCACCAGTCCGTCACGTCCGAGCGCCACAGCCCGAAGCCATCGTGATGTTTGCTCGTGATGACGACGTATTTCATGCCGGCGTCTTTGGCCATGCGCACCCACTGTTTCGCGTCGAACTTCACCGGGTTGAACTGCTGGGCAAACTTCTCGTATTGCGAGACCGGCATCTTCGTTTCCTCCATGAACCATTCGCCGTAGTTGGTTTTGCCCAGCCACTCGCCCGCCGGGACGGAATACACGCCCCAATGAATGAACAGACCGAAGCGGGCGTCGTTGAACCACGCCATGCGTTTGGCGCGTTGCTCGGGACTTTCTTTCGTGAAGTCCTTTTGGGGCAGGCCGGCCTGGCTGACATGGGCTGCCAACAGCAGGACGTTCAATAGAATCAAAGTTCTTTTCATGGGTTTCTCCGTTGAATCTCGCTCAAAGCTTCCACGGCGCGCGCATGGGCCGCAATTGCAACTTGCGATTGGCCTCGTCGTCACCGACGAACTTCTCGGTTCGGCAATTAAACGTGAGCTTGCGTTCCAACCGCGTAGCGATGTCGCTCACCTGACAGAGCGCGTCCGCCTGCACGGCTTCTTCAATGGGGCAAACCGTGCGCGCGCGGCTCTTGACGCTTTCGAGGAAGTTCCGCACGTGATTGGGGCTGCGGGGCAACTGGATCTTGAATGAATCCATCGGCTCCTCCGCCAGCGATTCCGGCGAGGTGCGCAAGTTGCCGCGCTTGACGACGACCCAGCCGTCTGTGCCTTCGAACGCCGTGCCGTGATCCTGCACCAGCCCGTATTTTTCCCGCCACGCCGTGAGGTCATTCAGCGCATTGACTTCCTTGTAGCCAGTGGGCGTCCCCCGGAAATCCATCGTTACTCCGTCGGCGAATTTGAAATCCACCTTCCATGCCACCGATGTGTTGCACGCGCCCTCCTTCGGGAAAATCCCCCTGCCCTCGATGCTCATTCGTCCTTGAAACATCTTCGGGTGTCCCCACAAGGCGATGTCCAGCGGATGCACGCCCCAGCCGGCGACGAAGCCCAGCGCGTAATCGGTGTTGAACCACCAGGTTTTGCCCACATCGAGGCACTTGTCGGCGGTGTAGGGCGTGAACCGCGCCGGGCCAAGCCAGCGGTCGTAGTTGATGTTGTCCGGCACCGGCACCGGCGTCGTCGAACCGCCCGGCTGACTGGCGGGCGCCCAGACATTGATGTGTTTCAATTTCCCGATGTGGCCGTTGTGAACCAGTTGGCAGGCCCGCCAGAATTCTCGTGATGAACGCTGCTGCGTGCCGAATTGGAACATGCGTTTATTCTTCTGCACCGCCTTGCGCAAAACCTGGTCTTCGGCCAGTGACAAACCCATCGGCTTTTCCAGATACATGTCCTTCCCGGCGCGCGCGGCGGCGACAGCGACATGCACATGCCAGTGATCCGGCGTGGCGATCAGCACCGCGTCAATGTCCTTGCGCGCGAGCAGTTCACGGAAATCATCGTACGTCTTGCAGTCGGAGTTCGCGTAGCGCGTGTTGACGGCGGTACGGGCCAGTTCCAGTTGGTCCTTCTTCACGTCACAAACGGCCACGACCTGGGCTTCGGCTTGCGACAGGAATCCGTTCATCACGCCCCGGCCCTGCGGACCGTTGCCGATGCAACCGACAACAATTCGGCTGCCCGAAGCTATCTTGCCTTCCCGGCCCAGTGCTGAAGCCGGAATGATGGATGGAAATGCGCTGGCCGCGAGCGCGACAGTAAGGTTGGTACGAATGAAACTGCGGCGGGTGATCAGTCTTTTCATAGATATGGATTCTTCATGTGATGTTCGTGATTTGTGGCTTCCTCCTCTCCCCTCTGAGGGGAGAGGATTGAGGTGAGGGGTGCGGGTCCGCTGTGCCAGCCAAATGCGGATGCGAGGCACGACGTGGCCCCCTCACCCTGTCCCTCTCCCCCTCGGCGGGGGAGAGGGAAACGACACGTCGAGCGTTGTCGTGATTCATGATGTGCTCCTCGTCGGTCATGGCGTTCTTCCCAGGCTCCAAAGCTGAAACATTTTTCTGCGCGGAGCGTCCGGCGAACGCTCGTACGACTTCAACACCGACTCCAGTCCATCGCACAGTTTCGCCAGCGTCTCGGTGTAAGACTTGTCAGCGGCGGTCTGCGACGGTTCGGGCAGACGGCGGAGTTTGCCCGCCAGCAACAGCTCCCGGCGCGCCGCGGTAACTTCGGCAAAGTCCAGAGCCAGCTTCGCGTGAGCGGCCTCGTAAGTTTCGCCCAAATGCGCAGCAAGGAGCTGCCGATGAAACTCCCGCACCCGCGCCACCCGTTGTTCAAGCCGGACGTCGCTCACGAGCGTCCCAACCGTCGAAGTTTTCGGCACGAACGCGGGGGGGCTTTTACTGAGTTGGCGGGACGACGGTTTCGCACCGCCGAGGAAGATTTCGACGCGGGCCGTGTCCGGCGTTTTGTCGTACGCGAGAAATATCGACTTGCCATCGAAAGTTTTCCATTTCCGCCCGTTGACATCCACGGCGGTGACTTCTCCGTAGCCCAGCGCTGAGAGGAAGATCTTCTTTTTGCCGAAGCGGACAGGGTCGCGTTGCTCAAGCTCGGTTATCGAGGGCGGAACGTGCGGCACGAGCGTGAGGCCGTCGGCGCGGTAGAGATACTCGAAGAGTCCGCGCATGAACGCCGCCGGCGGGCCAAAGGCGTCGTAGGTGAGGTTCACGGGTTGGTTGGGTTGATAGACATCGCTGCCGAACTTCACCAGCGGGTTGTCCATCCGGAATCGTTCCGCGAATGTGAGCAACCGGAGCATCGAGCGGCGGGCGTCGTCAAACTTTCCCAGCCGGTAATAGGCCAGCATCATCCGGGCTTCGCAGGTGGACCAATGGCCGCCGTTGACCCATGTTCCGTAGCCCCACAATCCTTCGGGCTTTTCATACATGTCGTCGTAACCCGGAAAATTTGGTAGGATGAAATCGTGCGGACGCAGTCCGGGCAGGGACGCAATCTTGTGAAAAATCTTTTCCGCCTGCGCATCGTCCGTGATCCGGAACGCGATGGCGTCGTGATTCGGTGACGCCTCGAAGTAACCGTGCTGCGTCGCACCGTAAACCCCATGCCGCGTGCCGTCGGGATCGAGCGAACGGATGAAATAACCCTCATCGGTGGTCAACTGCGGAAGCCCTCTCTTCGCCGACGCGCGCAACCCGGCGAACCGTTGCGCTTCCCCGGACCGTCCCGCGAGTTTTTCCAATTCCACCAGCCGGTCCAGCGCGGCGAGGTAGGTGATGGAAAGACCAGTGAGATACGCCTTGTCGTACGTGCCATCGGGCCGACGCCAACCCGCGTAGCTCGGCGCGAGAAGATTTCCCGCCGGGCCGGCGAGGAACAGATTGTTGGTCGGGTCGCGGCGCGTTTCGATGAACGCGGTGCAGCGTTCGAGCTTGGGAAGGTAGCGCGCGATGGCTTGCGCGTCGCGGCTGACGAGGAGCAATTCACTTTGCAGCACGATCCCGGCGGCGGTGAACTCCATGCCCCAATCGTGAATTTTGATCCGGCCATCGCCCTGCTTGTAAACAATCCAGCCGGGCCGCGCGGCATCGCAGAGGCAGCCGTCGGGCGCGACCCAGTCATGCGGTGGCGTGGCGCCGATTCGTTTGCCATCACCCATCTGGTCGAACCAAAGGTCCTGGGAGTTTTGCAGAAAAGTGAGAAACGGTTCGCGCAACAGTGGCAGGATGGCGTAGGTCGTGCCGTAACTGTTCTGAATCCACCACGCGTCCCACGTCGGCCCTTCGACCAGACCATTCCACGCGGGCATGTAAAGCATGGCGAGGTTCTGCAACCGGGCGTCCGGCTCGAACATGCGCCGGGCGGTTTCCAACAATCGGAGATACTCCGCGTCACCCACGCCGCGATAGTGCTGGCCGTCGAAGCGATCGGGTGCCGCGCCCGTGCCCAGCGGGAGCAAGGTTAAGAGCGAAATAGCCAGGGCGAATGTTCGGCGCATAAAGGTCACATGGCTCAATTCAACGGGGATTCTCCTTGGGCTTGAAGTCTGCTGGCTTCGTGCCGGCTGCGACTTGGATTCCGCCCAACAGGTGTTGCAAGAACAACGGTTCGGTGAAACTCGCTTCGGTGTGGCCCAGCGCGGTGTACCACACGCGGCCGTGGCCGATCCTCTTGCACCACGCCACCGGATGATCGCCGCGCATCGTGCCGCCCTTGTAAGTGCTCTCGTCGAGCGAAGCGAGCACGCGCACTTTGCCGCGCGGACTTTGGATGAAATTATACCACTCGTCCCTGCGCACCCAACGTTTCGGCAAGCCGCTGGTCGAAGGATTGTGCGCGTCCTCGACATCTATGGCCGCCTCGACGATAGCCGAGTGATTGGTGAACCGCGCGCACAACGCGTCGCCATACCACGGCCAGCCTCCTTCGGTCGCCACGTCGCCGGCCGCACCAGCGTGAACGGCCACCAGCCCGCCGCCGCGTTCGATGAATTCCCGGAACGTTATTTGTTGCTCGTCATTCAGAATGTCACCCGAGGTGCTGAGGAAGATGACGACCTGGTAGCGCGCCAGATTCGCCGGCGTGAACCAACTCGAGTCCTCCGTCGCGTCCACCGAAAATCTATTCTCCACGCCGAGTTGCTTGATCGCCGCGATGCCGTTGGTTATCGAAGCGTGCCGGTACATGAGCGTCTTGGAAAAGACAAGCGCGTTGAATCGGGTGCCTGCCGACGGCCGCGATGCGCAGCCGGCGAGGCAAACCAGCAATAATGTGGTGAGCGAAAAGAGCATTCTTGGAGTTTTCATATTGCTTGGAGCGGACTGGTTTGTTGGTTGATAAAGCTGCGCGTGGTTTTGCGCTCACGCTTCCCGATGTACGCGTCCTTAACACGTGAATTGTGGTTCATCGGTGCGGCAAATTGGTAGCGCCCCGAGCCGACTTCAAAAACCGCATCGCCGTCGTCCACCCGCAGGAATTTCACGCCCGGAGTTGAAGTGGCCGGTTTGCCGCTCTCCGTTACTTCGTCCACACCGGCTGCCGGCACATAAACGGTCGCGGACGTGTTGACGGGAATCGTCACCGTAAGCGCGAGCTTGTCCTTTTCAATTTTCCAGGCGCTCGTGATCGGACCGCGGATCGAATCATAGCGCCCGTTGGCCCAGGTGACCCCGCCACCGGGACGCGGACGAATGACGAAGTGTTTCCAGCCTGGACGCGTTTCGTCGGGCTGGATGCCAACGATGCTCTGGAACATCCATTCGCCCACCGAGCCAAACGCCCAGTGATTGAACGAATTCATGCCCGGGTCCTGAAAGCCACGACCCTGCACGTAGCCGTCCCAGCGTTCCCACATTGTCGTCGCGCCGTTTTCAATCATGTAACCCCAAGAAGGAAACGTGCGATTCGTGATAAGCTGCCAGGCTTCGTCGTTGTAGCCGGAGCGCGTCAATTCGAGCATCAGGCAGCGCGTGGAGAGAAACCCGGTGGAAAGGTGCCCGTTGTATTTGCGAATGGCCTCGCGCAAGTGCGCGACCGCCTTCGGATGCAGGTCGTCGGGCAACAAATTAAAATGGAGTGCCAGCGCGTAACCGGCCTGCGTGTCGCCCGGCAACCGACCATCCGCCTGGACGAACTCCTGGTTGAAGGCCGCCTTGATCTCGTCAAAAAGTTTGCCGTAGCGGCGCGCGTCCTCGTGGCGACTGATCGCTTTGGCCATCTTCGACACGAGTTCGGCGGAGTGAGCGAAATACATTGTGGCAAAGACGTCCTTTGGCACCTCGCCGCCTTTGGCCGGCCAGCCGGGGAGCTTGAGCGTGTCCGCGTTGAGCCAGTCGTTGTAGTCATTGCCCCGCCCCTTGCGCCAGATGAGGCCGGGGTTCTGGCTGTGAACGTAATCGATCCACCGCTTCATCGAATCAAGGTGCTCCTCGATCAGGCGTTGGTCCGCGTAGTTCAGCCACGCGCGCCACGGCACGATGACGCCCGCATCGCCCCAGGCCGGAACGCCCGTGAAGTGCTGGTTGCGATCAAAGGGATGCGGCGAAAAATCCGCGTAACGACCGTCATCGGCCTGCGCGTCGCGCACATCGGGAATCCATTTCTTGAAGAAGGCGGCCATGTCCATGCCATAGCAGGCCATTTGGGCGAAGGCCTGAATGTCGCCCATCCAACCGAGCCGTTCGTCGCGCTGCGGACAATCCGTTGGCACGCTCATCAGGTTGGCACGTTGCGTCCAGCGGATGTTTTGCCAAAGCCGATTGAGCATCGGGTTGGAGCAAGTGAACTGGCCGACCTCTGGCGACGAAGAGCAGAAGACCCGGCCCGTGAGTTCAGCCAACTTCGGCTTCTGGACCAGACCGGTAACTTCCACGAAGCGAAATCCGTGATACGTGAAGTGCGGCTCGAACATTTCCGTTCCGCCGCCGCGCAACGTGTAGCGGTCCACCTGCGGCGCGCCCCGCAAGTTGGCGGTGTAGATTGTACCGTCGGCGTTGGTCATTTCGGCGTGGCGGAGAATGACCGTAGTGCCGGGCGCGCCGCTCAGTTTCAGACGACACCAACCGACCATGTTCTGTCCCATGTCGAAGACGAACACGCCGGGCTTTGGCTCACTGAGGGCGACGGGTTTCAATTCCTCGACGACGCGGATGGGTTCGTTGGGCTGGGCGACGAGTCCGGCTTTGACCTCGGCGAGCACTTCCACCGGCTGCCAGGCTTGTGCATCAAACCCTGGCGCATCCCAGCCGGGCATTTCCCGACGCGCGTCATAAACCTCACCATCGAGGATGTCCGAACTGCGCAACGGACCTTGCTTGGTGGAAACCCACGAACCATCCGAGGCGACCGTCATGTTTTGTCCATTCGCCAGCTCGATTTCCAATTGGGCCAGCAGATACGGTTTCCGCCCATAAACCCCGCGCAGTTTCTTGAACAACGCATCCGACATGCCGAGCCGTCCGGCGTACCAGCCGTCGCCGAGCAGTGCACCAATAACGTTGTCACCCGAACGCAACAGCGCGGTGACATCGTAGGACTGGTATTGAACCCGCGTATGGTAATCGGTCCATTCCGGCGCGAGGATGTGATCGCCGACGCGCCGGCCGTTCAGGTGAATCTCGTACGCGCCGAGCGCGCTGGCATGGAGTGTCGCGCGCCGGACTTTGGCGGACACGTCGAAGCGCTTGCGCAGCATCGTCGCGGGTTGAGCGTCGTATCGCTCCGCGTCTTTCGGAGTTTTGGGCGGAATGACCGGCGGCAACTCGGCGCGGTCCCCAATCCACCGGGCCTGCCAATCCTTGGCCGCCAGCAAACCCATCTGCCAAAACGCCGGCGCGCTCCAAGCGGACGCCTGGCCATCCTGTTCCCAGACGCGGACTTTCCAAAAGACGCGGGCGCCGGAGCGAAGCGGTTTGCCGGCATAAACGATCTGGATGGTTTGGTCCGACTTGACCTGGCCAGAATCCCACCGGTCGCCCTGGCTTTTGCGCAGGGCTTCAGGCGAGCTGGCCACCAGAATTTGATACGCCGTTTGAACTTGTCCTCGCGCTTTGGAGGCGAGCGTCCAACTGAGACGCGGTTGAGTCGAATCCACTCCCAGCGGGTTGACGAGATATTCGCATCTCAGACCTGCAACCTTTAGGTCGCGTGCCTGCGCGCAAGCAGCGGTGAAGACCAGGACCAGTAACAAGGTAATTTTTGCGACGGAAATTTTCATCGGGGAACTTCGGAAAACTGCTGTTCGGAGTTGGGTTGATGATGGCAGTTCGGTTTTCAATCGTTTCTGCTTTTGATCTTCGCTTTTTAGGCGGCGGGCAGCCCCGACATCCGATGTCGGGGTTCGTAACGCGCCTGATTGTAGATCAGCTTGACCAACGCGATGGCCGCCACGTTGCGCCGCCGGCGGCCCAATGTAGCGCAGGTAGAATCCTTTCATGGACTGGCTCATGAAGCCGAAAATGAAACCTTGGTTCCCGAAAATGGAATCTTGCTTCGTGGGGCAATCTTAGCGTTGTCGGCCAGGCGAGGCTTGACGAGAATCAAGACTTTGCCAAATAGAGGCTTTCTTCCTGCTCATCGCTTAAGGGAAGGTTGCCGATGTCACAAGGGCAACGCGCCATCCAGATGCGTGATTCAGCCTCCATGCTCTCGGCCCACTTCATGGACGCGGGGTGGCGGGGTTCTGTGGGACAGACTGTGGATTGATGGCGTCGAGCCACCGATTGTTGGCACCCCGATTGAATTGATCCCAGCCTTTTTCGCCGAGCACAGTGTGGATGGTCTTTTCGGTTTCCTGCCGGATGCCTCCGAGCGCCTGGCTGCGTTGTTCCGGAGTGAGGCTTTGGTCGTTTCGGATGCGAGCCGCCTGCTCCTCAGCCTGTTGCCGCATGGCATAAACCTGCTTTGCCTCCGGCGCGCCAAGGCCAGCCTCGTTGGCGACACGGTACATCTGCCGAAAATCCTGGTTCTGGGCCAGCTCATAGTCGGCGTAACGCTGCGCGCCAAGTGTTTGTTTGATTTGTTCCTGCAATCCCATCCATGCCTCTCTGCGTTCGGTTCGCTCGGCGGCCGTTGCCTTGCCAGGGTCCATCCCGTGGAATTGCACGTCGAAAACCTTGCGCAGATCGAAGAGGGACAAGAACTCCTGCTCCGACGGCTCAAAGGCAGCAAGTTGACTACGCAGTATGTTTCCGGTCATCGATATCCGCAGGTCGGCCTGGCGCGCCTCCTCCGGAGTGAGGAATTGTTTCATGGCGGCTTCCATTTCCTTCAACAGTGTCGGGATCGAGCTTTCCCCGAGGATGGTGGCTTGATCATTCAACTCCTTTGCCAGGCGCAGAATGTGGGCCTTCTTGCCCTCGTCATCGAGGAAGTCCGTCAGCAAATCGAACTCGTTGGCACGCTCCAGCGTCTTCATGTCCACGTCGGGTTCGATGCCCAGCGCGCGCAAGACCGCGTTGCGCTCCTCGTCGAGTTCAAACATTTTCAGCCACGATTCCCGTCCGTAGCTGCGGGTGTATTCTTCTTTCCTTTGCCAATACTTGAACTTCGGCGAGCGCCGGCGGGCCTCCTTCTTCTTCTCTTCATAGAGCTTGTTCACGTCCGCGCGGATAATGTCGCGGATGGTTTCCTCCGGGCAGCCGACCGCGCGCAGGTTGGCAATGTATTGCTTGTAGTCGGACGATTCGACTAACTCCCAGTTGAAGCGTTTGATCAACGAGTTGGTGGCGGACATAACCCGCTTGCTCGATGCGTCGTCTCTTTCGCGGGTCAGTTGCTCGATTTGTTTGGCGAGCGGAACCTGCTGTTGCTGGAGCGTGCGAACCTGGCTTCGCAGGTTTGAAGCTTGGCGCGCTTCGTAGATTCCTATGCCGACGGCGGCGGCGAGCGTCGCTCCAATCATGGTTTTTTGCAGTGTGGTCATGATGATGTTCGTGAAGAGCTTTTTGGTTTGGACGTTGATGTTGGACAACTCACGCCCGGCTGGATGAGTAAAACCAGTCCGCTCATGCCTGCAATGCTCTCATATCATTTTTCTTTTGCTGCCGAGTTCAGCACAGCGTCAAGCTGTAAATCGAATCCCCTCCCGTCCGGTGCCAAATTCGGAATTGCCGTGAGATTCATCCGCCCGCCGGTGCTATCGGCGATTTGAATTTCGGCAGATTGCTCCGGGAAGGTGGTGATGTTTGCCAGTGTGCTACCTCGCGGAAATCCAGCGCGTAATGTCGTTGATCACCTCGTCTGCCACGCGCCCCGGCTGGTCGTATTCAGCCGGTGAGCTTTTGCCTTCGCCACCGACGAACAGGTGGTTGAGTTTCGGATAGAGTTTGAACGTGACGTTCCGACGAGAACCCAGCGCTTTCTTCCAACCTTCGAAATCCGCCTGGGTGACCTGATAATCGCGCCCGCCTTGCAGGATCAAAAACGGCTGTTTCAGTTCCGAAGCGAGAGCTGGCGCGTCATATCGGCGCAGGTCGAGCCAGTACGATGGTGGCGCGCCCATAATCGGCATCATTGAATCCGAATCTGCAGCCGTGATGTTCCTGACCTTGTTCACTTCTGTTTGGACCTCGGACAGCCGCTTCTGGTCGTCGGACGAAAAGTCGCCATCGAGCGAAAGGATGTAGCGCGTCTGCTCGATCAAAAGTTCTTCGATCGGACGCGTGGAGCCGGCGAGAATAATCAGCGGACATGCATCCTCAGTTAGAAGCTATTGATGGATAAATGCTAAGTAGATTTGTCGGGACATCCGCTGCAAGACTTTTTAAGCTCGTGGGCATGAGTAAAAAAACGCAGCCCAAG
>JACQFP010000035.1 GCA_016200005.1 Verrucomicrobiota bacterium
CTCACGTATCTCAGCCTTGATCACCGCAGGAAAAGTGTTCCTGTCTCTGACTCGCTCAAGCAGGCGGCGACCCGTCCTCCGTAGCTTGCGGAGGGGGAAGAAGAGCCGAAAAGAAAAATAAAAACTTTCGGAGAGCAGAAAAACTGTGCGCTTGACAGATTTAAGCCATATCAACGACCCAAGCTCAGCGACCCGGCCCACGGGACGCGTGGATTGCAAACCCTAGCGCCATGCCGGGTTCGCTGCAGCGCATGGTTGAACCCAGCCGCTGCGCGGCGGACCGGGTGGCTGTTCGACGGGCGTTGCGAGTTCATGTCACCGGGTGGTTCTGATGTTTTTTGATTTGGCGGCGAGCGTGCTTCCGCATCCACGGGCACACTCGCCGCCCTATGACTAAAACTACGTGTCCCTCCATCGCAAAATTCGCGGACTTTGTCCAACTCAAAGATTATCGCCCGCCCACCAAGGACGAGTACGTCCGTTACGAGGAGGTGCGCATCGCCCCGCCGCAAACGTTGCCGCTGGTGTTGGCGCGCGAGCAGGTGGCGGCGTTGCTGGGCGCGGTGCAGCAAGCGCGCTATCGCACGGCCCTGACCTTGATCTATGGCACCGGGTTGCGCGTGGGCGAAGCGGTGCGCATTGAACTGCGCGATCTGCGCGACACGCACACCGAACATCCGCGCTTGCACGTGCGTTGCGGCAAGGGCGGCAAGGATCGCTACGTGCCGCTGGCCCCGGCGCTGGTGGTCCAACTGCGCGCGTGGTGGAAAACGCATCAGCATCCGGTCTTCCTCTTTCCGGGGCCGAGCAGCGGGTGGCGCGAACGGGCGCAACCGGCCGACGCCGCCCAACGCACCGAGCGGCACCTGAGTGTGAGCGCGGTGCAGAACACGTTTCGGCTGGCGCGGGCGGCGAGCGGAGTGCCGGCCGCGGCGACGGTGCATACGTTGCGGCACTGTTACGCGACGCATCTGCTGGAGGAGGGCGTGTCGCTGCGGTTGATCTCGCAATATCTGGGGCACGCGTCGCTGGAGACGACGTTGATCTACACGCACCTGACGCCCTTGAACGAGGCGCGCACGCGGGCGGCGCTGGAAGTCTTGCATCGGGCGGTGCGAGGGACGGTGGAGTGATGGGGTAATGGAGTGATGGGGTGCGGTAAGGGGACGTTCCCAACACTCCAGCACTCCAACCCGTGCTCCCCATGCTGGCGGAGATTCTAGCGGCCCACTGGCCGGCGTATGCGGCGCAGTTTGGACGGGCAATCCCACCCGAACAACACGCGGCGGTGCGGGCGATCCGGCGCTGTCGCACGGCGGCGCTGGGCGGGCAGTTGTATCGCTGCGACTGCGGCCGGGAGCATTACGCCTATCACTCCTGCAACCATCGCGCCTGTCCGCGTTGCGGGCGCGACGACGCGGCGGCGTGGCTGGAACAACAACGCGCGCGCCTGTTGCCGGTGCCCTACTTCCTGGTCACGCTCACCGTGCCGGAGCAACTGCGCGAACCCATTCGCGCGGCGATGAAGTCGTGGTATGGCGCGCTGTTGAAGGAAGGCGCGGGCGCGTTGCAGGACCTGGCCGCACAGCCCAAACATCTGGGGGCCGAACTGGGGATCACGGCGGTGCTGCAAACCTGGACGCGGGATTTGCGGTATCATCCGCACGTGCATCTGCTCTTGCCCGGCGGCGGGCTGACGGCCAATCAACTGCGCTGGGTGCGCGTCAAAGACCCGGCGTTCTTCCTGCCGCAAGTCAAACTGGCGGCGCGCTTCAAGGGGCGGCTCAAAGCGTGGTTGCAAGCCCAACACCCGGACCTCTTCGCGCGCGTACCGGCCAAGGTGTGGTGGATCAAATGGGTGGCGGACATTCAACCCGTCGGCAGCGGCGAAGCCGCGTTGCAATACCTGGCGGCGTATCTGTGCCGCCCGCCGCTGCACGAAAGCCAGTTGGAAAGTTGGGACGCGCAGCACGTGACGTTTCGTTACCGGGAAAACGGCGGGACGCCAAAGCGTTGCACCGTCAGCGGCGGCGAGTTCGTGCGGCGCTTTTTGCAACACGTGTTGCCCAAAGGTTTTCAACGCGTGCGCCATTACGGCTGGTTGGGCGCCGCGGCGCAGCGCAAGCGCGAACGCATCGGCGCGCTGCTGGACTGGCGCGCGCCCGCTCCGCCACCCGCAACCCTCAACGCTCAACCTCCCCAGTGTCCGGGCTGCGGGAAAACGATGAGGTTGATCGGCCAGTTGGCGCGCAAGCCGCCGTGAGGGCGCGGCAAGTTGAGAGTTGAAAGTTGAGAGTTGAGTGGAACGGGCGCCGTCATTGCGAAGCGGCGGCGCGCGGACGGGCGGGATGTGCTCACGCGGGCGCAAACCGCGCCGCCGGAGCGTCCGCCACCGCGGACGGGGCCACGAACCAACGCGCCACGGACCCTTGGAACAGCGCAAGGCCGGGCGGCGGGACGCAACGGCGGCGGAAAGCGCCACCAACGCGCCGATGGCCGGAAACAGACGGCCAAAGCAAAAGGCAAGGCGGACGACGCACGAACCTTCGACGGGCGGGTTCAACAACGGATGGCAAGGACGCTCCGCGCGATCACACCCCACAGCAAGGTCACCTCACCGGCGCGCTCCGGTCCTTGCCATCCTTTGGTGATTGGACGCTCCGCGCGATCACACCCCACAGCAAGGTCACCTCACCGGCGCGCTCCGGTCCTTGCCATCCTTTGGTGATTAGGGGCTCCGAAAACGGGTTTCTCCCCACGTTTACTCAAGAATTGTCAACCACAATAAGGCGAGCCAGTTCATTTCATACACCCCAACTAATGGTGGTTTGAGACCGGAAAAAGCTGAAATAAACATTGTGCCTTTGGGTGGTTTTTTTTACTATTTTCACCGACCTGTCAGCGGACAGAATCTGGCGCTGACGAGATTGAATTTATGCCGAATGATGCTGATGTAATCGAAGAGAAAAGAGCACCGTCGAGTACGGCGGTGAAGTCGGACTACGGCTCCGCCCAGCTCGGAAAATTGGAGGGACTTGAGGCCGTCCGTAAAAAACCCGGCATGTACATCGGCGGCACGGACGAACGGGCTTTGCATCATTGCGTGAGCGAAGTGCTGGATAATTCCGTGGACGAACATCTCGCCGGGCACTGTGACAAAATCGAGGTGACGATCCATGTGGACGGCTCAATTTCGATCCACGACAACGGGCGCGGCATCCCCGTGGATATTCATCCCCAATACAAGATTCCCGGCGTAGAGATGGTGCTGACAACATTGCACTCCGGTGGCAAATACGGGCAGGGCGGCTACAAGTTTTCCGGTGGCACGCACGGTGTCGGGGCCAAGTGCGTCAACGCAGTGAGTGAATGGTTCGAGGTTGAAGTCTCCCGCGACGGGCAGGTGCATCACATGGAATTCGAGCGCGGCAAAACGACGAAGAAGCTCGAAGTCATCGGCAAAGCCAAGGACACGGGTACGCTCATCACCTTCATGCCGGACCCGGAGATATTCCGCGACACGGTTGAATTCAAATCAGACATCATCGCCCAACGGTTGCGCGAGCTGGCATTCCTTAATTCGGGACTGGAAATTGTTTTTGCCGACGAGCGCAAGCCCGATGCCGAGCCGGAGCGGTTTTATTACAAGAACGGCGTCGAGGAGTTCGTCAAGCAACTCAACAAGAACAAAGAACCTTTGCATCCCAAGCCGATTGCGTTTCGGAAAGAGACGAAAGAGAAATTGGACGACAAGGATATTGAAGTCCACGTCGAAGTCGTGATGCAATACAACGACAGCTACAACGACCAGGTTCTCTGCTACACGAACACGATTCACAATCCCGACGGCGGCGCGCACCTCTCCGGCTTCCGCAGCGCCTTGACGCGGGCGATCAATCAATATGCGAAGTCAAACGAGTTGCTGAAGGAGAAAGATCCGCAGATCACGGGCGACGATGTGCGCGAAGGGTTGACCGCAGTGATTTCGGTCAAGCACAGCGACCCGAAATTTGAATCGCAAACGAAGGTGAAACTGCTTTCACCCGAAGTCGAGAGCATCGTCGGTTCGGTCGCTTATGAAGGGCTGATGAGCTACTTCGACGCGAACCCGCCCATCGCGAAGCGCATCGTGGACAAAGGATTGAACGCCGCGCGCGCGAGAGAAGCCGCTCGCAAAGCCCGCGAGGCCGTGCGGAAGAGCGCTCTGACCGGCGGCGGATTGCCGGGCAAACTCGCTGATTGTTCCGACCGCGATCCGGAGAACACGGAGCTTTACATTGTCGAGGGTGATTCCGCCGGCGGTTCCGCAAAACAGGGGCGCGACCGAAAGTTTCAGGCGATTCTGCCGATTCGCGGCAAGCTCATCAACGTGGAGAAGGCGAGGCTCGACAAGGTGCTTCAGAACAATGAAATCCGCACGATGATCACCGCCATCGGGACAGGAATCGGTGATGGCGAGGGCGAAGGCGCGTTTAATTTGGAAAAACTGCGTTACCATAAGATCATCATCATGACCGACGCCGACGTGGACGGTTCGCACATCCGCACGCTGCTACTCACGTTTTTTTACCGACAGATGCCACAACTCGTGAAACAGGGTTTTGTGTACATCGCCCAGCCGCCGCTTTATTCAATCACGCGCAAGAAGCGCACCGACTACATTGACGACGACGTGCAACTCAACCGCATCCTGCTGCAAAATGGCACCGAGGAAGTGAAGTTGAAGAATCTCGCCGACGGACGCGAGTTCACCCCCAAGCAGCTCGAAGAAATACTCATGCTCCTCGAATCGCTCGACAAACATGTCACTTACATCCGTCGGCTCGGCGGTGACTTTGCAGACTATGTCGAGAAACGCGCGAAAGATGGCACCCTGCCGCAATTTATGGTAAAGGTCCGATCGGGCAACGACGAGACCGTCCATTATTTTCTGAGCAACGAGGAAGTGGAAGAGTTCAAGCTGGCCAACGGAGACCTTTTCGGGACGGATACGGAGGTGGAACGCCGCAAGGACGGCCCGACCCGCCGGGCGAAGGTTTCCGATTTGCATTTGGAGAGTAAAGCCATCGCGGACTTGCTCGGCAAACTCGCGAAGAAAGGCCTGGCCGTTGATCATTATTCAGCACAAGACAAGCCGCTCTTTGAGTTGATCGAAGGCGAAGGCGAGCGGGCGACGGTCACTCCCTTGTTTTCCATTCCCGAAATCCTCAACGGCGTGAAAGCCGTGGGCAAGAAAGGCATTCAGATGTATCGCTTCAAAGGTTTGGGGGAAATGGACGCGAAAGAACTGTTCGAAACCACCATGAACCCGGCCAAGCGCAAGTTGCTTCGCATCGAACTGACCGATGCCGTCGAAGCAGAGGAGATGTTTGTGCGCCTCATGGGCGACGAAGTCGAGCCGCGCCGACAGTTCATTGAGGACAACGCGCTAAACGTGCGGAATCTGGACGTGTGAGAAAAGAGTTGACGCATGTAGTCACATGAGACTACATTGCTCGCATGAAAGTGAAACAAAGAATCACATACAAGCCGGTCAAGTCAACCGCACCGGCGGTTTTGCGCGACGCAGCGGTGGCGGATTGGGGGCGAGTCGTCACCGTCCGTGATGCGAAGGCGCACTTGTCGGCGCTGCTGGAGTGGGTCGCATCCGGACACGAGTTGACCATCACGAGCGACGGCCAACCCAAGGCCAAACTCATCAGCGCCAAAGCGTCCAAGCCCAGGAAAGTTTTCGCGGGCATGGGAGATTACCTGTTGAAGCAGCCGGTGCATGGCGGACCGACCGCGGATGAAATCATCCGCGCAGAGCGTGACTCACGGCCCTGACGATGTATCTCGACAGCGCCATCATTGTGAAGCTGCTTGTGCGCGAGGAAGACTCCCCGTGGTTCGACCGCAATGTTCGCGACCACGAGTTGTGGTCTTCCGAGTTGGCGCTGGCCGAAGTGCATTCGGCCATTCTGATCAAGGAACGCAAGGGGCTGGTTTCCGTGGCCGAACGGAAATCTGCCTTCTCTCGCTTCGAGGAAATGCACGATACCGAAGTGCTGCAGTTTCATCCCTTGAGTTCGGGTGTGGTCCGACATGCCGCCGGGCTTTTGACCATTTGCCATCCTGACGTGGCGTTGCGTTCGCTGGATGCCATTCATCTCGCGACCGCGATGATGCATCCGCGCGGGGCGATGTGCGCCACGGATGGGAAATTGCGCGCCGCCGCGAAAAGAATGGGTGTGTCCTGTTTCCCGGAAGAAATTTCTGAAATCGTAACCGACTAGACCTTCATGCCAGACGAAACCGAACCTAATCAGCCGCCGCAACAACCTAGCGGTGGCGCTTACTCGCAGGGAGAAAAGATCTCGAAGATCAACGTCGCGGACGAGATCAAGAATTCATTCCTCGACTATTCGATGTCGGTCATCATCTCACGCGCGCTTCCGGACGTGCGCGACGGCCTCAAACCCTCGCAGCGCCGCATCCTTTACGCAATGGAGCAACTTTCGCTTTTCCCTGGGCGAAAGCACATGAAGTGCGCGAAAATATGTGGTCAAACTTCCGGCGACTACCACCCGCATGGCGAAGCCGTGATTTATCCGACGCTCGTTCACATGGCGCAGCCGTGGGCGATGCGCGAGAAGCTCGTGGACGGCAAGGGCAACTTCGGCTCGGTCGAAAATGATCCGCCCGCGGCGATGCGTTACACCGAGGCACGGCTCACGCATCTCGGCGCGGCGTTGATGCAAGACATGGACAAGGATACGGTGGATTACGTCTCAAATTACGACGAGCGTCTCACTGAACCGTCAGTTCTTCCCGCCGCGTTTCCCAACCTGCTCGTCAACGGCGGCACTGGCATCGCCGTCGGCATGGCCACGAACATGCCGCCCCACAACCTCGGCGAAGTCATTGACGGCATCTGCGCGCAGATTGACAACCCGGACATCACGATCCCGCAGTTGATGAAGTTCATCAAAGGCCCGGACTTTCCAACCGGCGGCTTCATTTGCGGCGTGGAGGGGATCAAGAATTATTTCGAGACGGGCAAAGGCAGCGTCAAGCTTCGCGGGCGCATCGGCGTCGAGGAGATGAAAGGCAGCCGCGAACAACTCGTCATCACGGAGATTCCGTTCAACGTGAATCGTGCCGGGCTGGAAGAACAGATCGCCAATCTGGTCAACGAAAAAGTCGTCACGGAAATTTCCGCGATGCGCAACGAGTCGGACGAACAGTGCCGGCTCGTGATTGAGTTGAAGCGCGAGGGCATCCCGAAGGTTGTCATCGCGAATCTTTTCAAGCACACGCAACTGGAGATCTCGTTCAGCGTCAACGCGCTGGCGATCGATCATGGCCGGCCCAAGACCCTCAATCTCAAGGTGATGATCCAGTGCTATATCGAGCATCGCCGTGAGGTCATCCTGCGTCGCACCCGCTTCGAATTGCGCAAAGCCGAGGAGCGCGCGGAGTTGCTGGAGGGCTACATCGCTGCTCTGTCGAACCTCGACGAATTCATCCGCATCATCCGTTCGAGCAAGACCCGCGACGAAGCGAAGATCAAGCTGCTGGCGTTTGAATGGGCGCGATCTCAGGTCGAGAAGTGGGGTATCCTGATTCGCAGCGAAGCCCGTCTGATCAACGGTCGCTACGCGTTGACTGAACGCCAGGTGGACGCGATTCTTGAACTGCAACTCTACCGCCTAACCGGATTGGAAATCAGCAAGGTTGACCATGAGTACAAGGCGCTGCTCGAAACGATCAAGGACCTCCTCGACATCCTGGCGAAGGAATCGCGCGTGATGACGATCATCAAGCAGGAGCTTCAGGCCATCAAAGCAAAGCACGCCACGCCACGCAAAACCGAGATCGTGCCCGACGAAGGCGAGATCGCCATCGAAGACCTCATCGTCAACGAGGGCGTCATCATCACGCTCACGCACAACGGGCTGATCAAGCGCACGAATGTCAGTTCCTATCGCGCGCAACGTCGCGGTGGCAAGGGCGTCATCGGCATGACCACGCGCGAAGGCGAGACCGCCGAAGACACAGACTTCGTCGAACATCTCTTTACGGCCAGCACGCACGATTACCTAATGTTCTTCACTAACACCGGTCGCGTCTATGTGGAGCGCGTGCATGAAATTCCGGACATGGGCCGCGCCGCCAAAGGCCGGAGCATCGCCAACCTTCTCGAACTCAAGACGGGTGAAAAAGTTGCCGCATTGATTCGCGTCGTTGCCAAGTCCGGCAAGAACAACGAAGACATCACCTGGGAACAACCGGATTTTCTCTTCTTCGCCACTCAACAGGGAACGGTCAAGAAAACCGCGCTCTCCGAGTTCGCCAACATCCGCAAGGGCGGCATCATTGCCATCGGCATCGACCCCGGCGATGCGCTGATTGAAGTGAAGCTGACCAGCGGCCACAACGAAGTCGTCCTCATCACCCACGATGGCCAGAGCATTCGTTTTTCGGAAGAGGATGTGCGCTCGATGGGACGCCCGGCGACCGGCGTGCGCGGCATCAACCTCGAAAAGGGCGACGCGGTGGTCGCGCTCGCCATCGTTGTGCCGGATGCGACATTGCTCGTGGCGGGCGAGAACGGCATCGGCAAACGCACCGCGTTCGATGAATATCGCGTCCAATCGCGCGGGGGCAAAGGCATCATCACCATGAAGACCGGCGAGAAAACCGGCGCGGTCGTAGGCGCGCTCACCGTCCGCGACGCCGACGAAATCATGCTCATCACCGTCGGCGGCCAGATGGTGCGCATTCCGGTGCAAGGCATTCGTGAGGCCGGGCGAAACACCCAGGGTGTCAAGCTCATCAACCTTGATTCAGGGGACAAGCTTCAGGCGATCGCGTCGGTCATCAGCGAGGAGAAGGAAGAGGGCGAAGCCGAGACAACTGCGACATGACCCAGTCCAAGTCTTTCAAGAAGAGCACAACGGAGACTGCAAGCAAAAGGAAATGCAGCTTGTGTATTTACTGATCTGACCTCCTTCTTCCCAACAGGAAGTAAGACCAACGACACCATGAGAATCATCAGCTATCTAAGGAAATGGACTAGGCCAAAAGCGCCCGATGCTGATGCAGCAGCTCAAAAGGAGAAGCCATCCATAATTCTCAAAAGCGTCGCCAGCATGTGTAAGAAGTCCGTAAAGAAACTTACCGCAGATGATCTTGCGCACGTAGATAGATTACTCCTTGAGTGGAAGCAGATCACAGACGAAGATGCAGTTAATCTGGAAAAGTTGAGTAACCTGAAATTACTCGATCTGCAGCACACCCGCATCACCAACGCCGCGCTCGCGCATGTGGAAAAGTTGGCCGCCCTACAGACGCTATCGTTGGCGGGAACAAGGATCAACAACAAGGGGCTGATACATTTGGGGAAACTCGCCAGTCTGCAATGGCTTGACCTGTCATGGACGAAAATCACCTACGAGGGGCTGGCACACCTGCGATGCCTTGCCAGCCTGCAATCGCTCGCGCTAAATAACGTTAAGCCGACCCGCGACGGTCTGGCCCATCTGCATGATATGACCCGCTTGCAAGGGCTTGCACTTGGAGGTCCAGAGGTGTCGGACACCGTTTTGAAGCCTTTGGAGAATCTTTCCCATTTACAAGAGCTTCACGTCACGGGCAGAAAAATCACCGACGCCGGCTTGAAGCACCTCGAAGGTCTCAAATGCCTTAAGACACTGGTTTTCACAGGACCAAAAATCAGTGATGAAGGTTTGGTTTGCTTGGAAAAGCTCACGAATTTGGAAACGCTCCAATTGTCGTTTACACCAATCACCGACGCGGGATTGAGGCACATGAGGAATCTTACAAATTTAAGATCGTTGACTCTCTATGATACGATGGTTGCTGACGACGGGCTGTTATATTTGGCGAAACTTCCAAGGCTAAACCATCTCGTCTTGAGGCGGACAAAAGTTACGGACGCCGGTTTAAAGCATTTGGGAGCGCTCGTCAATCTGGAACAGCTTGGTTTGTCAGAGACACAGATCACCGATGCTGGACTTGAGCATCTTGGAAGGTTAGCCAACCTAAAGGTTCTGGATTTGGAGGGCACACGAGTCACAAACAACGGGCTGGCTCATTTGGCAGGGCTAACCAATTTGCAAGATCTCAATGTGGCGAGTACGCAAGTAACTCGTAGTGGGCTTGAGAAGTATCCGCAATTGAACAGGAAAGCGGAATTTAAGCCCCTAATAGAATATGAATCCGAGCGCGGCAGCCCCACATAAAAGTTCGATCCTGTCCTGCGTATTGACACAGAGCCAGCGAAGCGCCGGATAACTATTTTTCTGAACCTAAGGACGAACATGATCTCAATTCAATGCTCCCGTGCAACTGCTGCCGGCGCCCGCCGTGCAGGCCAGACAATGAAAACCGGTCTGGACGATCTGGTTTTCCACTTGAGTCGGAGAAACGTCCCACAGATAAAGCGGCCGGCCATTCGTCACCTGCATGTTGAGCATCTGGTTGAAGTCGCAATCGTAAAGTTCGCCGCGATAACCGACGCTCAGTGTCGTGCGGCACATCAGACCTGACACGGTGGCGGGATTAAAACTGTTCGCCAGCAACTCGAGATACTCATCCCATTTTCCTTGCTCGCGAAGGTCTTCGGCAAACCGCGCAATCGGCTGGTTCGTGACGGTGTAAAGCTGGTTGAACACAATTCCAAACTCACGCTGCAACACTTCCTTGTAGTCGGTTTCCAGTTCGGTTTGCGGCGCAGGCAACGTTGCGCCCAGTGGATTATAGACGAGATTCAACGTTAGCTTTGTTCCGTAACCCACCGCGTTCAGCTTTCGCAATGCGGAGATGCTCTTTTCAAAAACGCCGTTGCCACGCTGCTTGTTGACGTTGTCTTTCGAATAACAGGGGAGAGAGGCGATCACTTCGACTTCGTGCTCCGCCAGGTATTCGGGCAAATAGCCGTGGCCGGTCGTTTCAATGACGGTCAGATTGTTGCGGTCGATGACATGTGACCCCACGGACCGCGCGGTCTCCACGAAATAACGGAAGAACTCGCTCAACTCCGGTGCGCCGCCGGTGAGATCCACAATCGGCGGGCGATGCTCCTGAATCCAGCGGCCCACACGATGCGCGGTCGTTTCGTCAATCATCTCCGTGCGCCAGGGCGCGGCATCGACGTGGCAATGGCGGCAGGTTTGATTGCATTTGCGCCCGACGTTGAGTTGCAACGTTTGCAACGCGGCGCGCTGAAGGGTCAATCCATGTTCAGCCAGTTTTTGGTCGAACTTATTCATGGCAATGCAAAATGATACACGAGCGGAATTGCTGATGCATCTGATTTGTTCCGCAGTGTTGGAGTTCAAGCTTTAGCTTGCCGTTTGGATCGAGTTTCGTTGGCGGATTTCCTGAACAAGCTAAAGCTTGAACTCCAGCGCTGCGGCGACGACTCGCTTTGCAACCTTGCGGGTTTGTGTTGCAATCAGGCCAAGTGGATTTGCAAAAACTCATCATTTTCATCAAAGCGCCACGGCGGGGCGAGGTCAAAACCCGCCTGGCCAGAGACATCGGCGATGAGGCCGCTTGCGAAGCTTACTGCACGTTGGTCGATACGTTGTTGAACCAGTTGGCCGAATTGCCGGAGGTAGAACTGCGTGTTACTCCGGATGACGCGAGCGCTGAGATCAAACCGTGGCTGCGAAGCAATTGGCAGTTGCGACCGCAAGGGCAGGGGAGTTTGGGCGAACGGTTGCAAACCGCTTTTACCGATTCCTTCAATCGTGGTGCTGAGCGCGTGGTCATCATCGGGTCGGACTGTCCGTTTATTACCGCGGACGACATTCACGATGCCTGGACTGCCTTGCACGATAGCGAGGTCGTCATCGGACCGGCCTGTGATGGCGGTTACTGGTTGATTGGATTGCGCCAATTACAGCCGACATTGTTCGATGGCATTGCCTGGAGCACGGAAACCGTTTTTCGGGAGACGCTGCAACGGGCCGAGGCGGCCAGGTTGCGCGTCCAGGTTCTGCGTGAATTGAGCGATGTGGATACTGAAGCCGACTGGCGCGCCTTCCTGGCGGCCACTCCGGAAGCCTGACAGGCCTCTCAGTCTGACAGCGTTCGCCAAGGTTGGGAGTGATGAGCAGGTGACTGGTGAAGAATCTGGTCGAGCACGGAAGTGGTTTGCTCGGCCCGGTGGTGAATGGATTCGATGGCATCCTCAAGCTCGTCGCGGGTGATGGGCAGAATGGACGACAAATAATCCAGCCCGCCACGCTCTGCGAATTCGCGCAGGCGGCGATGTTTCAAGGTTGCGTCGGTGAGTCGATCGTCGGGCGTGCCGATCAATCCAATCAAAGCGCCGTCCCGCGTGTCTCGATGATCCAGCCAGGATTCGATCCAGGCAGTCGTCGTGGCGGACAATTCTCCTTCGGCATGGGTTGAGAAAATAATCAAATCCGCGTTCATCGCCGACCACGCCGCCTCGCGGGCCATCGTCGAATCTGCGAGATAGGTTTCGCGCCACCAATTGAAATCAAACTCCACCTCCGCCCAGAATTGTTGGACCAATTCGTCGCACACCGCCAGCGCCCGGTCGCGGGTGACCGTGTCTTCATACACCACCACGACTGCCCAGTTCTCGCCCGGCCCGGACTGAATTGCATTTTCTTCCAGCTTTGTTTCCACTTTTTTTGAAACCAGGGAACGTTGCGCTTTCCGCGATATTTTTCTGAGTGCTGCCAAATGTGAACGACGAATAAGGGCAAACTCGACCCGCCGAGAGTTTAAGCAAGAAAAAGTTATTCACTTCTTATTCACGACAGAGTGACGATGGTATTGCGCCGTGAAAAGTGATCGTTGATGCTTGATTCGCCTCACTGTGCAAGTGGCGTCAAGGTGCCAGGCGTTCAATCAACCAGCGGCCATCGGATTGTTTGGTGTAAAGAAACCGATCATGCAGCCGACTCGGACGTCCCTGCCAGAATTCAATGCGCGTGGGGGACAACACGTAGCCGCCCCAGTACGGCGGCGGCGGCACGTCTTCATTGGGATATTTCGCCGCAAGCTGTTGAAACTTTTCCTCCAGGAGTTGCCGATGACTCACGATTTCGCTTTGGCGCGACACCCATGCCGCGAGCCGGCTGCCGATGGGCCGCGTTTTGAAATACGCCTCCGATTCTGCGCGCGACACCTTGCTCACCACGCCGCCGACGCAGACCTGCCGTTCCAGGTCCGGCCAGTAGAATACCAAGGCTGCCTGTGGGTTTTCATCCAGGTCTCGCCCCTTTGGACCTTCATATTGGGAAAAGAAAACAAAACCACGCGCATCCACACCTTTCAGCAAGACCATCCGTGCCGCCGGCCGGCCATCCTTGCTCGCCGTAGCCAGCGTCATGGCATTGGCTTCGACGGAAGTCTCGCCTCGCACGGCTTGAAACCATTTGTAAGTGGCAATCCCGAAGCGCCGGAGGATTCCGGCGGGCGATTTGGTCTCCAGTGCCTGTTGAAACCACTTGCCGAATTGGGCCATCGGATCGGGGTTCAAGTCGGCGCGCCTGAGGCTGCCCACATCGTATTCTCTTCGCAAGTCGGCAATGGACATAAAATTGTTTCGGCCTGGCGCTGCTGCTACAGAAACGTGCAGATGTATTCGCAGAGGCCCGATTTGACTTCGATTTCAAATCCGGACTGGCCCGGCAACTCGAAGATTTGACCGGCGGTGTAGCGGTCTGTTTTGGATTGGCCGTCAACTTTCACAGAGCATTGGCCGGCGACGATTTCCATTCCCTCAGCCTTGTCGGTGTTGAAATGATACTTGCCCGGATAGATGAGGCCCAAAGTCTTTTTGGTGCCGTCGTGCAAAAACAAGTTGTGACTCACGACTTTGCCATCGAAGTAAACATTGGCCTTGGTGATGGCGGTGACGCCGGCGATTTCTTCTGGGATAGATGACATAGTGCCTTGAGTTTTTGGAATGGGAGAGAAATGTCAAGGTATGTGTGGTGAAATTGAAGCAAAGCGCACGAGGCGCGCAACTGCGTTGGAGTTCAAGCTTCAGCTTGCTCGGGACGCACGCTGAAGCGTGAACTCCAGCCTGCGCGCGACTAACCTAAGTCGGCGCGGACAATATTTGCGCCCAGCACAAGCGACTTGAGTTTATTGCTGGCGCAGAAGCGCGGCAGTTGTTTCATGCCGCAATCGGTGGTCAACGTCACTCGCTCGGCGGGAACGTATTCGAGCACTTTGCGGATGCGCGCCGCCACTTGTTCCGGCGCTTCAATCTCCAGCGTGCGCACGTCGATGACACCGGCGGCGATGGATTTGTCCTTTGGCAAGTCGCGCAGGATGTCGGTGTCGGCCATGTCGCGACAGGCGAAGTCGAGGACGTATTCGTGAACGTGAACATCAAAGTAGCGATAGAGGATACTCCGGTAGCCGCCGGCGGTGAATCCATGTGCGATGTTGCCCCAGGTGTTGCCGAGACAAAAATGCCAGGAGATGCGCGCCTCGACGCCCGCCACGGTGCGGTTCACGATGTCGATCACCCAGGGGAAATCCTTTTCGCCGGTCAGATTGGGAATCCACGCACCGAGGTCTTCGAGTTGGATGTGTTTCGCCCCGGCAGCAACGAGCGATTTCATTTCCGCGTTGAAGATTTCGCTGAGCGCGTAGGCGAGGTCGTGATAATTCTTGTAAGGCCCACCTTTGAAATGCGCCATGGTGGAGAGTTGCGCTGGCCCGGCGCCGACGCAGCATTTGATCGGCTTCTGGGTGAAGGCTTGCGCGATTTCGTAAAGTTGCACGAGGCGCAACGGGCCGGCCTGGATCTTATCCAGCACGGCGACGCCGCCGACCTCGTCTAGCATCGGCACATCGACGCCGGCGGCCTTGGAACGGGAAGGGTGGGGGAGCTTGGCCGGATCAAAGCCGCGGATGCGCTCGAACCAGTACCAAAGAAATGAGCCGATGCCCATGCTGTAGTCGTCGAACCACATCTGGCCGTCCGTCAGAATGTCCAGGCCGGCGGCTTCCTCGTCCGCAATGACGGTGCGTACGGCGTCGGTGAACGCTTCGTGATGTCGGCGGTCTTTGAGCGCGTCGAGCAGATCGCGCCCCGCGAGTTGTTGAGTGAACCATGAAGGTCGCGGATACGAACCGACCATGGTTGTGGGAAGGAGCGGAATGTTCATATCAGTTGAGGGCGAGGCGCGTGATGCGCTTCTTCTCGATCGCCAGGCACGCGGTCTTGCTGCCGGAGCGAACGAGATTGATCAAGCTCGCAAAGCGCGCGTCCTTGGTCAACCCTTGTTTGTAGCGGGCGTAAATCTGTTGCACGATGACGGCGATTTTGAACAGGGCATAGGCATAATAGAACACAGCATTGCTTACCGTGCGCCCGCTTTTGTGAACGTAGCGTTCGAGCAATTGTTCACGATTCAAATTGCCCGGCCACGTCGTCATGCCGAACGATTGCTTCTGCCAATCCTCCGGATCGTCGGGATCGACCCAGTAGCCCAACGTCGAACCCAAATCCATCAGCGGATCGCCGATGGTCGCCATTTCCCAGTCGAGCACAGCTTTGATCTGGGATACATCCTGTGGATTGAGAACCAAGTTGTCGTATTTGTAATCGTTGTGAATCAAGCAGCCGCCGGCCTCCGCCGGTTTGTGTTCGACGAGCCAACTGGCGATGCGCTGCATTTCAGGAATATCATCGGTCCGGGCATTTAGATAACGCTTGATCCAGCCTTCGACCTGGCGCGTGACGTAGCCTTCCGGTTTTCCCAGATCGCCAAGACCAGCCGCGACATAATCGACACCGTGAATCTGAGCCAGATTGTCGATGAAATGTTCGGAAATTTGCCGCATCAATGCCGGCGTCAACTCAAGACCCTCCGGCGGCTTTGCGCGCAGGATGATGCCCTTGACTCGTTCCATGATGTAGAACGGCGCGCCCAATACGGATTCATCCTCACAATAGGCGAGGGGACGTGGAACTTTCGGATAGACAGCGATGAGATGCGAAAGGATGCGATACTCCCGTCCCATGTCGTGAGCGGTTTTGATTTTTGCGCCGAACGGCGGGCGACGCAAAACGAGTTCCTGTTCACCGACGCGCAACAGGTAGGTCAGATTGGAATAACCCTTTGGAAACTGAGTGATTTCCATGTCGCCGGACAATTCGGGCAGGGTGTGCTGCAAGTAGGTTTCCAGCTTGCTGGCGTCCAGCTCTTCGCCCGGTCGCGTCTTCTGCGGTTGATCGAGCAGTTCGGTCGGCATAGTCACGCGTCGATTCAGATGGAGACCTGCACGCCGTGCTTTTTTAAGTGAATGCGCGCGACGACCGATTTGTGCACCTCGTCCGGTCCATCGTAAATGCGCGCGGCACGTTCGTGGCGATACCAGTACGAGAGCACCAAATCATCGGTGATGCCCAACGCACCGTGCGCCTGGATAGCGCGGTCCAGAACTTTTTGGAGCACGTTGGCGACATAAAATTTGATGATGGAAATTTCTTCGCGCGCGGCTTTACTTCCTTCGCAATGGATTTTCTCCGCCGCTTGCAGCACAAGGAGGCGCGAGGCGTTGATTTCTGCGCGGCTCTCGGCGATCCATTCCTGCACGATCTGGCGGCTGCCCAGCGGTTTCCCTGGCGCGAGGAGTCGAGTCGCGGCGCGGTGACACATCATGTCAAAGGCGCGTTCGCAGATGCCGATCCACCTCATGCAATGATGAATGCGCCCAGGGCCGAGTCGTTGTTGCGCGATTTCAAAGCCCTGGCCTTCGCGGCCCAGCAAATTCTTCTGCGGCACACGACAGTTCTTGTAAACAATCTCAGAATGGCTGGCGTAGTCCTCGCCCGCTTCACCCATGATTGGGGTGTTGCGGATGCGGTTGAAGCCGGGTGTGTCCGTCGGCACAATGATCTGGCTGGCGCGCGCGTATGGGCTTTCGGCTTCGGGATTGGTGATGGCCATTACGATGGCAAATGCCGCGCCATCGGCCGAGGAAGTGAACCACTTGCGGCCATCGATGACGTAATCGCTGCCGTCTTTACGTGCCTGCGTGTCCATCCAAGCCGGGTTTGAACCGGGATAATCGGGTTCGGTCATCGAGAAACAACTACGCACGTCGCCGCGTGACAGCGGTGCGAGCCAGGTTTCCTTTTGTTCCGGTGTGCCGAACTCCATGAGGATTTCCGTGTTGCCAATGTCCGGCGCCTGGCAATTAAAAAGAAAATGACCCAACGGTGTTCGGCCCAGTTCTTCGCTCACGCGGGCGAATTCGGGGAGGGTGAATCCCTGCCCCCCAAGTTCCTTGGGCAGATGCGGCGCCCAGAGGCCCAGCGCCTTGACCTTCTGCCGCTTCTCTTGAAGTTTGGGCAGCAGTTCGCGAAATGGGCGATGAAGGTATTCCGGCTCCAGCGGTAACGCTTCTTCGCGAATGAACGTGCGGATTTTATCGAGAGTTAAGTTCAGTGGTTCGTTGGCCATAAATTGTTCAATTATTTTGTGCAGCCGGGGAAAGTTAAACTCTCGCCTTGGTGATGCCGAGAGAATTTATGCCGCCTACGTGAATCGGGCGGCAAGAACATATTGCGGTAATGACTGAAAAGGTTGTGGAAATGCCTTCGGTTCGGGGCAGGAAACGTTCGCGCAAACCTAGCCGGGTGTGCATCGAAACGCCCACTTGCCAAATGTCATTCTGCTAGGGTAGTTTGCAAGCAAACCAGACATGGATTTTAACGCGGGTAGATTTATGAAAATGTCATTGATGATTCCGAGGCAGGATCGAAAAGGGAGAACCCCCCGCCGCTGCGTTCAGATTACGAACAACACTTTCCGTCCGGCAGCTTGCGATGGCAGGCCCCTCAAGGCCTTCACCCTGATCGAACTGTTGGTAGTCATCGCCATCATCGCCATTTTGGCGGGCATCCTTTTGCCGGCCCTGGCGAAAGCAAAGGAACGGGCGCAACGAACTCAATGTCTCAACAACTACAAGCAACTGTTGCTGGCGCACATCATGTACGTCGGAGACAACAATGACCGGTTAGCCCCTTGCAACTGCGGTGGCACTGGCGGCGCGGCCACCAAATCGTATCCCGCCGGCTGGCTCTATAAACCTGGGGAGTGCCTGCCCAATCAACCGACGTCCGGAGACTATTTTGGCCCGGAGCACGGGCTGTTCTACCCCGCGCTCAAGAACTGGAGCATTTACCGGTGCCCGCTCGACAAGACCAATGGCACGTACGGCGCGTACTACCGGCAGCGGGGCATCAAGTTTACGAGTTACGTCATGAACGGATGCATCATCAACAGCAGCACCAGCTTCGACTGGGACACAGGTGCACAAGGAAAGACGTTCAGGGTTTCCAACTTCAAACCGACGGACATGCTGCTCTGGGAAACGGACGAAAAGATACCAAATTATTTCAACGACGGCGCCAGTTCCCCTGGCGAAGGCCTTTCCCAACGGCACGCCATCGGTGCACTCATTGGTTTTATGGGCGGCAGTGCCGGATACATCAAATACAAGACGTATTTCCAACTGGTGGCCGATCCCAATCGCAACAGTCTCTGGTGTTTCCCCAACTCCAGGGATGGACATTAAACGGTTCGCCAGATTGCCTATGAAGACTCACTTCTATCTTTATGCGTTGACGGGGTTGGTGTGTCTGGCTTCGACGAGTTGCGGCTCAAAAAACAATGTGAAGGCCGAAGTCTCGAAATTGAACGACGCTTTCCCAACGGCCAAATCGGCCCCAGCCGTTGCGCCGGAAAGTGTCGCCAATCCAGGTTCGAGCCAAGCGGTGGATGTGAATGCTGTGGTCAATAGCGCGGTTCAATCGCTCAAGAACAACGATCATGTCGGTGCGGTAACCTATCTGAACACGGTGCAACAGCAAAAGACCCTCACCGCCCAGCAACACATCGCCGTTCACGAAACCATCGAGAAAGTTTACGCAGACCTGATTCTTCGCGCAGACCGGGGAGATCCCAAAGCCAAAGCCGCCCTCGCCCAGCTTGAGAGACAACTTTCACAGTGACCCGGTTACTTGGTTCCATCGCTTTGCACGTAACTGATCAAGTCCCGGATCTGTTGCGGCTCCAGTGTGTCGAGCAATCCTTCGGGCATCAATGACACGGATGAGGCTTTCAGTTCCTTGATCTCCGCCCGATTCAGCACCGTGCGCTGGTTGTTCGCATCAAGCAAGGTCACCGTCGTCGGGGTGGATTCCGCCATCAAACCGTTGAGCGCGCGACCGTCCTTCATCTCGACGTTGTAGCTGACAAATTCCGCCCGGATGTAAGCGCTGGGATCGACAATGTTCGTCAGCAGAAAGTCGCGGTTCTTGCGATCTGCGCCGGTCAGTTCAGGCCCGATGTTGTTTCCTTCTCCAAAAAGTTTATGACAAACGGCGCAAGTCTTCAGGAACAGTTCACGGCCTTTGACGGGATCGCCTTTCGCCTGTCCGAGAATGCTGATGATACCTCCAACGCGCGCCCGTTTCACGCCTTCGGATTCCGGCTGGATTTTGCCCCAGAGTTTTTCCACAAGCTGATTGAGTCGCGCGTCGCGGTGCAACGCAATCTGCCGGACTTGATCGACGGGCACATCCTTGGCGGCAACTCTTCCGGCTTCGACCGCGTTCAAAAACGCGAGCGCCCAAGTGGGCCGGCTGCACAATAAGCCACGCGCGCCTTGTCGCAAATCGGACGGCAATTGCGGATAAAGCTCCAACACTTTTTCCGGGATCTGTGGGTCATTGAAGCGTTGCAAAGCCGCGAGCGCGGCGCTGCGAATCGTTTTTGATTCGCTCCCGCTCAACAGATTCTCGAGCATCGGGACGCAATCGGCGTGGCCGCTTTGCCCCAGCATTTCAATCAAACCGGCGCGGTCGTGCCCACTAGCTTTCGGGTCGGCGACGATTGCAAGCGCGCGTGTCTTTGCCGCTTCATAACCCAGGCGCAAGGCGAAGCGCACCAGCGCAAGCGAGGGCGCGCCTTGACGCCAGAGTCTGGCGAGAGATTTTTCCAGCGCGGGCGGCGGCTCTGAGAGTCCACGGCCTTCCAACGCCTTTTCCATGCCTTGCAACAGCAGCGTGACTTTGGTTTCATCCGGCGCCAGGTCAAGCAGTTGAGCGCAGGCCGCGTAACCATTCTCGTCGGCCTCCGCCGCATAACGCTGCGCCACCCGTTCGACGATGAACTGATGAACGAGCGGCTGTTTCCAGTTTGTGGCATCGGCAAACAATTTTAACACTTCCGCTCGGTTGGAGATTGCCTTGTCCTCGACTGCCCACCATAGCAACAGTGGAATCTGCGGATCATCAACATCTTCACCGCGGCGCAACAATTCCTGGACTAGCGGCAGCGCCTGTTCGCCCGACAACCGTTTGGCGGAACAGGCCAGTTGATTGCGGACAGTCGGACTCGGCTCTGTGCGGGCGAGCGCGATCAATCGTTTTTCAATGGACGGAGAAATTGTCCGCGCGTCGCCCAGCAGCCGAACCGTCCAGGCGCGGAGGTTTTTGTTCGGGTGGTCGAGAAGTTTGATTGCCAGCGCGTCGTTAAAGCCGCCACTGACGTAAAGCGCCCACAATGATTGCAGAGCCAGCCGGTCGTTTTTGTTTGTAAAGATATTCTTGCGAATAGTCGAAATTATCTTTGCATCCCGCCGCTCGGACAGCAGACAACGGGCTTCGCGCACATACCAATCGTTTGGGTTGGCCAGCAATTTGACGAGTTCTGTGCTCGACAACTTGGTCAGATCGAACTTGGAAACTGGTCTTGTTCCGTTGGCTTCAATCTTGTAGATGCGTCCGGTATCGCGGTCCCAGTTGTCCTGTGGATCGACGTGAGTCGCGCGTTGATCATACCAATCTGCGACAAACACCGAGCCGTCCGGCCCAATTGTGCAGTCAATCGGGCGAAATGAATGATCGTCCGTCGTCAACAATTCGCCACCGAAATGGCCAATGAAACTAGAACCTTGCGGTTCGAGCACGTGCCAATAGATCGCGTTGGCGAGCAGATTGGCGGCGATGTAGCGGTTGTTGAATTGGGCGGGAAACGAACCGCCTTGATACATGATTCCGCCCGCGGTCACGTGGCCGCCCTTGAAACCCTTGAAAGGAAGGTGTTCGAAATACCCGAACGTGTAAGGATTGTGCAACGGCCCGTGCTTGCTGAAGCCTTTGACATAGTACGCGCCTTGCACCTGGTGTAACCCAACCGTGTCACCGTAATTCGTGCCGGCGATGATGTTGCCGTCCTCGTCGAAATCCAGTCCCCACGTATTGCCGCCGCCTTCAGCAAACAATTCGAACTCCTTCGTCAACGGATGATAACGCCAGATGCCTTGCTGAAATTCAAGGCCGCGAATGTTCGCCGTCACCGTGCTGCCGTGCGCGCCGTAAAGCCAGCCGTCCGGTCCCCAGATCAGCGAATTCGCAAACGCGTGCGCGTCCTCCATTCCAAAACCCGTCAACAAAACCTCCGGGTCTCCGTCCGGCACGTCATCGTGGTTACGATCAGGATAAAAAAGCAAGTAAGGCGGCTGTGCCACGAATACTCCGCCGTAGCCAAGCGCCAGCCCTGAGGCGAGATTCAATCCGGTGACGAAGTCCGTGAACTTGTCCGCGCGGCCATCACCATCCGTGTCCTCACAAATCGTGATGCGATCGGCGCCTTTCGGCCCGCGCGGCGGCGGCTCGGGGAGTTGGTCGTACTTGGTGCGGAGGTATTGATCGACCTGCACCGCCTTCAAACCGGCGGGCGTCGGATACTGGAGGTATTGAATCACCCACATCCGACCGCGCTCGTCGAAACTCATCGTGAGCGGTTGTCGAATTTTGGGCTCGTTTGCATAAAGTTTGACCGTGAATCCGTCGGCAACTTTCATCCGCCGCAGCGCCTCGGCCGGTGGCAGACCGGCGGCCCGAACCCGCTCAACGGGCGACGAGAACCAAATTAATGCGGACAAAAAAAAGATTTGAAGTTCGCGCATATTTTTTCCCAGACCGATGCCACCCGGACTTAACCAAAAACATTACCGTGTTGGAACGCGCTTGATTTAAGCCAAAAGTCACGCGACGGCAAACTTTTATCCGTTGCCCTGGCCGAGAAACAATCACGCTGCCGCTTCGGCGAAAAACACGTTTGCTTCAGCCCGGGTCTATGGTTTAGTTCCCGGCAATCAATTCATCTATGAATTCTTCAATCAGGAAGTTTTTCTGCGCCGCCTGTCTTGTAAGTGTTTGTTCCCCGCTTCAAGCCGCTGGCACGGTGGAAAACTGGCTCAATCAACCCATCATCGGCCCAACTCAAACTTTGTCCGAAGTCCAGATCTTCACGGAAAGCCGGGTGCCGTTGATGCCCGAAGCCAGCACCGCTCGGGAATGGGACCGGATTGCCGGACGGTTGCGCCGTGAAACGCTTCAGCGCGTCATCTTCCGCGGTGAATCGGCCCAATGGCGTGACGCAAAGACAAGAGTGGAGTGGCTCGATACGATTGAGGGCGGCCCGGGTTATCACATCAGGAAACTTTGCTTCGAGGCGGTGCCGGGACTGTGGATTCCGGCATTGCTTTACGAACCGGATAATCTCTCCGGCAAGGTGCCGGTCAATCTCGATGTCAACGGTCACGACGTCAACGGCAAGGCCGCGCCCTACAAACAAATCCGCTGCATCAATCAGGCGAAGCGCGGAATGCTGGCGCTCAACGTCGAATGGTTCAACATGGGGCAGTTAAAGGGAAACAACTACGACCATTACCGGATGAACCAACTCGACCTTTGCGGCACCAGCGGCATCGCGCCGTTCTATCTCGCCATGCATCGCGCCATTGATTTGCTGTTGTCATTGGAACACGCCGATCCGCAGCGCGTCTCTGTTAGTGGTTTGTCGGGCGGCGGTTGGCAGACGATTTTCATCAGCGGACTCGATTCGCGCGTCACTTTTTCCAATCCCGTGGCCGGCTATTCCAGTTTCCGCACGCGCGCGCGATTCGTGAGCGACCTGGGCGATTCCGAACAAACGCCGTGCGATCTGGCCACGGTCGTTGACTACACTCACTTGACCGCCATGCGCGCGCCGCGTCCGACGCTGCTGACATTCAACGCCAAGGACGATTGTTGCTTCGCTTCCGATCACGCTTTGCAACCACTTTGGGACGCAGCATTGCCGATCTTCAAACTTTACGCTAAGGAGCAAAACCTCCGCTCTCACATCAATTACGATCCCGGCACACACAATTTTGAAAAAGACAATCGCGAAGCGCATTACGCCATGCTGGGTGACGCTTTTTATCCCCGTGACGGCGGCTTTGCCCGGATGGAAATTCCCAGCGAAACCGAGCTCAAGACCAAGGAGCAACTGCAAGTCCCATTGCCGGAAAACAACGCCAACTTCAATTCGCTGGCGATCGAGTTGAGCAGGAAGTTGCCGCGCCATCCCGAAATTCCAACCGGCAAAGCGGCCTTGAGCCGATGGCAGAAAGCGAACCGCGGAAAACTCCGCGCCATCGTTCACGTGAAAGATTACTCCGTCGCCGCCACAAAAACCGGCGACGAGGAAAAGGACGGAGTGAACACGTCATTCTGGAAACTCAGGCTCGGTGATGACTGGTCGGTGCCCGTCGTTGAGCTGTCGCGTGGCGAACCTAAAGGGACGACGATTCTATTCGCCGACGAAGGACGCAAAAGTCTCGCGGCGGAAGCGGAGAGACTGGTGGCCGGCGGGCAACGCGTGCTGGCTGTTGACCTGTTCTATTTCGGCGAAGCGAAGGTGGCGCAACGCGATTATCTCTTTGCGCTGTTGGTCGCCGCCGTGGGCGAACGACCATTGGGATTGCAGGCAAGTCAATTGAATGCAGTTGCCCACTGGTCGAAGACGCAACACGCGCATGAACCTGTCAGCGTGGTGGCCGTTGGGCCGCGCTCCAGTCTGATTGCTTTGATCGCCGCAGGAGTTGAGCCACAGGGCGTGGATAATCTGGAGCTTCGCAATCCGCTTGGCAGCCTGAAAGAGGTCATCGAAAAGAATTGGTCAGTCGAACAAAAGCCCGAACTGTTTTGCTTTGGGCTGCTGGAAGCATTCGACCTCAAACAACTCGAAGCGTTGGTTGCTCCCCGCCCAATCGGGCATTGAAACGACACGGCCAAGACTGCTTTTTCGATTGAAAAGCAAGCGAAGAACCGTGAACCTTTCCTACACGTTATGAAAACATCTCAATTGAACCGGTTCTGTTTGTTGATTGCGTGGCTTTGCGCCGGCCCGTTGCTGGCTGATTCACCCACAATTTTCAGAGTCAGCGAATTTTCTTTCACCCGGCCCGCCAATTGGGAATGGGTGGAAGTGACTTCGCAGATGCGCAAGGCGCAACTCAAAGTGGTGGACGCAAAATCGAAAGCCAGCGCGGAGGTGATTTTCTTTCACTTTGGACCGGGGGGCGCCGGCGGCACCAAGGCCAATGTGGATCGGTGGTTCGGACAATTCCAGGAGCCGCGCGAGAAGATCAATGCCAAGACCGAGGAGGCAACGGTTGGCAAACACAAGGTGACGTACGTTCAAGCGGAAGGCACTTACAAAAGCGGCATGCCGGGCGGCCCGCAGACGCCGATGCCGAATTACGCCTTGGCCGGTGCCATCATCGAAGCGGAGCAGGGGAGTGTGTTCGTGCGCATGACGGGGCCAAAATCACTGGTCACGACGTCGTTGGCTGATTTCAAGAAGATGGTCGAAAGGGCGCTGAAGTAAAGGTCGGTTCTGGAAATCACTGCACTTGGTCGAATCGAAATTGGTGCCGGTAGTCGGACTCGAACCGACACGACTTTTTACGGTCCCAGGATTTTAAGTCCTGTGCGTCTGCCATTTCGCCATACCGGCCGGCCCGCGCTGGTTTGCAATGTGCCAAAAAGCTAAAGCCTCCGCCGGTGGATGGAAAGTTTTAAGTTTCCAACTCGGGCGTGTGGTCGTGAAACCCTTATCGGCGGTCGCTGAATTCGACGAACTCGGTTTTTCCGGCGCCCACTTCCACATTGATGCGCGCAACGTTCGAATGGACGATGTGTGATCGCCATTCAGTCGCAGCAGCGACGGGCACCTTCGGCGTGAGCGTCACCCGCGCGACGACATTAGTCTGAATCACCGCGGGCTGGTTTGGTTTCTTGATGACGCCTTGGTTGTTGGTCAACTCGATCACCCAGCCCGTGCGAGTCCGATTGATCTGGTACTGGATCGGATCGCCACTGATTTCAAAAAGCAACGCGTCCTGTACCACGTGGCGAAGACGCTCCTCCGGAATGGCCGCGGTGCGAAGTGTGGCTGGATTGATCCAAGGCTCGAGCACCTCGATGTCGCCCTGCTGCTTTAATCGCGCAAACTCCTTGTCCAGCGCTTTCCGATGACGCGGGGCGAGCAAGACCCGGCTGCCGCGCCGGAGCGCCTTCTCCAGTTCACCAAGAAACGAATTGTCGAATTCAATGTCGCCGGCCAGCAAAATGACCGGATAGCTAGAAAGAATTTCCGGCGGCACGCTGGTCAACAGAACGTCGAACACCTCGCCGTATGGGGTGGGTCGCAAGTAGGCGGCTTCGGGGTTTTCTTTATCCGGTTTGCCGTGGATGTGATCGCTGCCGGGAAATAGTTGATGGTCGAACAAGTCCCGCACCTCCCGGTCGCCGGCCGATGGTTCAAGAATCCCCCACGGTTTGTCCATGTAGCCATTATAGCCGGCCAGGTGATCGAGGACGATGGCGACGGGCGTCCAGGGAATGCCGCGCTCATGTGCCTGCATGAATTGAAATAGCTCGGCGGCTTTCCGGCCGTGCGCGGTCAACGTCCACGGCGCCGATGCTTGTTCAAAAAAAATGGCGATGCTGTTTTCGGGTGTGACCATGGCGGTCCCTGCAAACCAGGCGTGCAGCCACATTCGTTCGTAGAAACTCAGTGAATGACCGGCGTCGAGGCCGCGGGCGCCGCCCACCTCCTGACGCAACGCACCGCTCGTGGTGCAGGCGCCGTGAAACCAGGGACTGACCTGCACCGACCACGGCCGTTGCCACTGGCGCGAGGCGCCTCTCGCGAAGGCCAGCTTCGATTGGGTGAACGCGATGTTCTCGCCCACTTCCAAGCCGATGCAGCGCGCCCCCCATTCGGCGGCATAGGCTTCGTAATGGGAATGACCGGTGACACTGATGGTTCGCCCGAGCAAATCACGATTGCGGCTGCTGAAATAGTCTTTCAGAACTTCGTAACATTCGCGGCGGCTGGACGGACGGGAATCGTAGCCCGCCAATCCCGCGGGCTTCATCAGAGGTTTGAAGTCATCGAACTCCTTCCCATAAACGTCCCGCCACCAGCGTTCATTCGATGAGAGGTTGTGGAAGTAATAGCCCCACTCGCCCAGTTGCACGGTGCTGAAGACGTGCGCCTGATCCAGCGACGCGAGCGCAGCCTCATCGTCGCGACCCAAAACGCAGCGACCGCCTTTGATCTGCATGTCCGCACAACCGGGATAACACATGACCGGCCAACCGAGCGTCGCCAGATAATCGAACAGCGGCTTGGCGCCCGGTCGGGGCGCCGGTCCGGGATCGAAGCCATTGCCCAGTTTTTCTTTTCGCATGACGGTAACCAATTGCCGGAGTGGTTCCGGTTCGCCCGGTGTCCCATACATCGTGAAAACAAATTCGTGTTGTCCCGGCAGCAACTGGGTTCGCCAGGCGCTCGTTGACAAGTCGCCATACTGCGGAAAAGCGATGGTTGCGGCTGACAGCGCAAGCGTGCCGAAGGAGAAGAGAACGGCCGGTCCGCAAATTACAAATCGCACCATCGTGGTTCTTGGGAGTTTGGGAATTCTTTTCAATTCGCGCAGGTGCATTTCGTTCGGTTGCTCCAGTTTAGACGGCTGCGCGTGAACGGAGCAACTGTTCTTCCAACGCGAAGAGGCGAAGGGCGTATCTTGCTATTGTCTCTGAAAACAATCGCGCTGGAGCGCGGCCTTTAGGCCACTTAAACAAGCGAACGTCATGGACGAAAGAATTGGATGAAGCGGTGTAAACGCGTCGCTCCGTGCTACACAGGACCTGACCTTCCCGAATCGGCGCTGGTGGAATCCCTGGAACTCTGTGAGGATGCAGTCGCATGAGATTGCACGACAAACATGAAAACGCCTTCACGTTGATCGAACTGTTGGTTGTGGTTGCCATCATCGGGGTGTTGGCCGGATTGCTCTTGCCCACCCTGTCCAAGGCCAAGGCAAAAGCTCAGGGAATCGGCTGCGCCAATAACATCAAGCAACTCTCGCTGGCCTCGGCGCTCTATGTGGACGACAATTCCGACCGGCTGGTGAACAATCACGGCACCCTGGAAATCCTTCGCAGCCAGCAAAGTTGGGTGAACAACCTGGAAGACTGGCTTTCGAGCGACGGCAACACCAACCTCGCCCTCCTGATCAACGGCAAACTCTCGCCCTACCTCCATCAAAATACCGCCGTTTTCAAATGTCCGTCCGACAAGTCGGTGGCGCAAAATGGTCCACGCATTCGCAGCCTGTCGATGAACTCGCTGGTGGGCGACCCGGGCGAACTTACCAACCGGTTCAATCCCCAGCTCGTGCAATTTTTCCGATCGACGGAAATTCGCAACCCGGCGGGCATTTATGTGTTCCTCGACGAACACCCGGACACGATCAACGACGGTTTCTTCATGAACCGTTGGGACGAACTCCGCTGGGGCAATCTGCCGGCCTCCTACCACAACGGCGCCGCGAATCTTTCTTTTGCCGACGGCCATTTGGAATCCCATCGCTGGGTGATGGAGGACACGCGCAAACCGGCAGAGCAGGGTGGGGCAGGGGGCACGTATCTGCCGGCGTCCTCCACCGACTACGATTGGCTGAAAGAAAGAACCAGCGTGCGAAAAAACTGATGGTGTCCTGATTTAAGTTCACCGCAATTTGCGATGCGAAGTCCACTACTGGGGAAACATTATTTTGCGGGCTTGGAAAGCCAAAACTGCTCTCCATTGTGAAAGAGTCGGTGGGTAACGTGAACGTTCGAATGGTTGTCTGGCGAGGCCAAGAGCGAAAGATTCTGGTCTTCGTTGCGGGGAAAACTTTGTCTTGACCTCGCTTTTCAGGTGCGCCGAAGTCACGAGGCGGAAAGATGATTGCGACTTGCTTGGGGGAATCCACAGCGACGAGAGCACGATGCCCGGCAACAACCTGTGGAGTTCTCCTCCCGTCAGCGGCTACTTTTTCAACCGTCGGGTAAGGATTCTGAATTATTTAAAACCTCAATCCCACTTTGCTTGTCACGGGCCAGTTAGTGCGCCGATTTCAGGAATGCTAGAATCTTCGTGTGTTCGTCCGCTGTCAAATTGGCCCGCACGCGCATGTGCAGCATGACGACGTCCCATTGGGCATCGCTGTACGAATTTGGCGACCTGATGTTGTGGCAGTGGCCGCAGTTGAGCGCCCAAAGTTGCGCGCCACCCTGCTTCGCAGCCGGGTCCTTGCCCGCTGGCGATTTGTCCGCGGTCGCCGGGCCTGCCTCAGTGCGCGGTGTGGTTGTCTTGCAACCTGTGGTGATCAAACCGATTGCCGTGAAGACAATTGAGGATATGGTGATGAGTAACCAGCCCAATTTCGATTTCATATTCATTTTTCCTTTCCCTAAAATCCGGTGGCAAATTGCAGCAGTATGGCGTCGTGACGTTCAGCGTTGGAGCCGTTTTGATGGTCAAGCTCGTACGCCACTTTGACCACAGTACTTGGCCCGAGCCAATAATCCAACCCCATGCTCAAGCGTTGTTCATCGACGCCGGTTGGTGTTTTGGCCTGGTTCAACATGTCATAGCGAAGAACCGGTTCCAAGTTCTTGAGGATGTTGTTTTCGAATCGCGACGGACGAAAAGCCAGTTGAACATAACCCCCATCGCGGTTGTTGTTGAAGCGGAACGGGCCGCCAATGGTGCCGGCGGGGTCATAGGTGAAACGGTCAATGTGAGACCAGACCCATTGCGCTTTCAAGTTTACGATACCTTTGAGCGCCACCGACTCGCGAACATAGCTCAGATCCACAGATTGAAGGAAAGCATTAACGGTCCCGCCACTACCCGGCGGCGACACGTCCGAGAACTGAAGTCCGTAACCGATTTCCAATTCTGGAATCGGGAAAAATCCGATCCGCCCGCCGACGGCAACATGCTTTCCAACGTTGTCGAAGTTGTCATATTCAAGCGTCCCGAGGTCGGTTGCGCTGATGCTGGTCGGGTCCACGTTAAGCTCCGGAGCATTGGCAGCATAAATCGCATAACCAAACTTAGTGGGTCCCACAGGAATCCCACCGCGAATTTGCAACCCCACTTCGGCTTCTGGAAGCAACCCGTCATAGACGGCAAGCGGTTTGTCGGGAAACTTGTTGACCCAGCCCATGTGTTGGCGCTCAACGAAGTAATCCATCGGGTTTAGAAATTTTCCGGCGCCGATCGTCATGTAATCGTTCAACAGATAAGAAATCTGCGCCATCTCCAAGGCCAGGCTAGTGTCGTGACCTTCCAGTTCGGCTTCAAATTCTCCTTCAAAGAGGAGCCGGTCGCTCAGTTTCCAAAGGAAGATGGGATTGAAGGTTGCCGAGAAAAAGTTATTGCCACCGTTATTCTGGGCAGTGAATCCAGCAGTGCCGTACCCAGCCAAAAGGAGTTTGGTCGAGCCCGGAAAAGAATCTTTGGCCATTTGCTTAACGTCCTTCAATCGCTTGTCGATATCATCCAACGCCTGGTCGGTTTCGGTTTGCTGTGCTGAATCTTTTTTCAATGACTCCTCGACTTTGGCTTTGAAAGCTTTCATCTCCTTCATCTCTTCAAGGAGCTTCTGGTGCTCGTCGAGCATCTTTTGATACTGCTCCTTGGGAATGGTGATGACCTCCTTGTTTGCGTTTTGATCCTGGGCGTAAGCCCCACTGATTGCCGCTACCAGAATTAATATGCCAATTCCACCCATCGTCATTTTCATCATTGGTTGTCTCCGGTTTTTGCGACTTGGTTTGTTTGCGCTAGTTCGTTAGTTTTTGCCACTTCGATTGTTGTGGCCTCTCCCGACGCTAGCGTGCGGACGTAATTGATAGTCCGCCACCGCTGGTCTTCCGTGTATGCCTCCTGAAAGGCTGGCATCGGACTGTTTGCTTCGAGATATTCCCAAAGAATTGCCCCGCCGTCCAGCTTTTATTGTTATTCGGCTTTAGCCGTCGCCATCGTTTGCGGAGCCAGCGTGCGAACATACGTCACAACCAGCCAACGCTGTTCCTCAGTCAATGCTTCCCCGAAAGTGGGCATCGGACTGTTGCCCTCGGATATCTTCCAAAAAATTGCCCCGTCGGGCTGCTGCCGCATTCGGGGGTCTGACAGGTTGCCGGGCCGGATCTTCACGCCATTACGCTCCAGGGAGACGGCTGCGGGACCATCCCCTTTTCCCGCCGGACCATGGCACGCCAGACATGCCGCAATGAAAAGTTGCTTTCCCTGCGCTACCGTTTGTTCATTGGCGGGGATAGGATTCACTTTGCGTGCCGCCCGGGCCGGGGCGGTCCACGTGTTCGTGGCTGTTTTCAAAGCATCTTGCGCCGAAGCGGTCGTGAGAACCAAGCTGGCCACCACAATCGCTACAACACTCACCGCCAGCTTCATATATTGGAACGATTTGTTTTGCACATTCATAAAGTACTCCTTGCACGGACCATGCCGTTTGACCCGCGAGCCAAAAGGTTTCCGTGAACGCAGCGAAGCGAAGCGAGGAGGTAGGCACAACTGGCAATGAATCAAGGTGTTCCAACGAGAAGTTAAAATGAACCGCACGACTGCTGCACGGACTGGAATCGTCGTAAGGGTTGGGGTTTTGTCACGAGGACGTGACAGGCGGGAAGCCGGTTGTGGCCCTAGGGCGCTTTCTGGAGATCGCGGTTGGCGAGAAAATCCCCGCGGCAAAGCCGAATCGTGGGTAGTCACATCGGCGTGACAGCGCCGGCGGCAGATTCATGTCGATGTGACACGGTTTTAGCCTACATTTAGCCTACATCATGCTGAGGACGCAGGTCAGAAACCGCGTGATTGAATCGAGCACTGTGCGGACGATGTCCCTTCAAATGGCGGCTTTGATCTCTCCTGCGCGAAAGTCCGCCGGGTTCAACTCATGTTTCTTCAGCAGCCGATACAGCGTGCCGCGCGGCAATTGCGCCTCGCGAGAGGCGCAGGTGGCGTCGCCACGACAGGCGCTCAGAAGATTGCGCAAGTATTCTTTCTCGAAGGCCACCAATCTCCGCTCGCGGAGCTGGAAAAATCCGCTGCCTTCCTTGGCGCGGGATTCGCCGGCGCGCGCAACGATCTCGTCGGGCAAATCTTCCAGCGCGATCACGGGTTTGTTGCCCATCGCCAGCGCGCGCTTCAGGACGTTCTGCAATTCGCGCACGTTGCCGGGCCAGGAGTAGCTCGTCAGCACCTCCAGCACTTCCGGGCTGAGGTCCACGGGCGCTTTCTCCAGTTCCTTCACGTAGCGATGGAGGAAATGATCCACCAGCAGCGGAATATCCTCCGTCCGTTCGCGCAACGCTGGCAATTCAATGCGCGTGACGTTGATGCGGTGATAGAAGTCCATCCGGAAATGGCCCTGGCGGACTTCGTTCTCGAGGCCGAGCGAGGAAGCGGCGATGACGCGCAAATCGAGATCCGTTTCCTTCGTGCTGCCGACGCGGCGGATTTTCCGCTCCTGCAACACGCGCAGCAACTTGGCTTGCAGCCGCGGCGGAAGCTGGCTGACTTCGTCGAGAAAGAAAGTTCCCTTGTTGGCGAACTCGAGCAACCCCAGGCTGCGCGTTTGCGCGCCCGTGAACGCGCCGCGTTCGTGCCCGAAGAATTCGCTCTCCATCAGCGCATCCGGAATCGCGCCGCAGTCCACAGGCACGAACGGCCCCTCCTTCCGCCGGCTGCGCTGATGAATCGCGCGGGCAACCAGTTCCTTGCCCGTGCCGGTTTCGCCGATGATGAGCACATCGAAATCGGTCTCGGCCACGCGCTGGATGTTCTGAAAGACTTTCTGCATCGCCAGACTCTTGCCGATGATTTCGCCGAAGGCATAGGTGCGCTCGACCTGTCGCCGCAGCAAACGGTTTTCCTCGCGCAGCCACTTGCCTTCGAGCAGACGTTGCACCGTGGCCAGCAAGTCTTCGGGCAGAAATGGCTTGGCGATGTAATCCGCCGCGCCGAGCTTCATGCTCTCGACCGCCGTCTCGACGGTGGGAAAGGCGGTGATCATCAGCGCCGCCATCTGCGGGTCGTGTTGGCGGGCCAGGCGCAACAGCGCCACGCCGTCCACGCCCGGCATGCAGATGTCCGTGATCAAAAGATCGAAGCTCTCGCTCGCCACCCGTTCCGCCGCGCGCCGGCTTTGCTGTTCCAACACGATTTCGGTGTCGGGCAATTTCTTGAGCGTGTCGGCGCACACTTCGAGCATGCCTTCTTCATCGTCCACCACCAGAATGCGCGCCTTAGCCATGCAGTGGCTCCTTCCTGGCGACCGCCTCCACCGGCAGCTTGATCGTGAAACGCGAGCCTCGCCCCAGCTCGCTCTTGACTTCGATTCCCCCGCCATGGCTACGCACGAGTCCCAGGCAAATCGAAAGGCCCAAACCCGTCCCGCGCCCTTCCTGTTTCGTGGTGAAAAACGGCTCAAAAATCCGATCGCGAATCGTTTCGGGAATGCCGACGCCCGTGTCTTCCACCGCCACGGCCACGGCCGCTTGGCCGTCCTGCAAAGCATCGCTGGCGGCCGAGACTTTCAAGCGACCGCCTTGGGGCATCGCATCGAGCGCGTTGAGGAAGAGATTCAAAAACACTTGTTCCAACTCCGACGCGTTGGCCTTCACCGGCGGCAGCGTTTCCGGAAGTTCGTCCTGAACGGCCACGCCGATCTCGCGCGCGTGTTGTTCGACCATCGCCAGAGACTTGCGAATGGGCTGGCGAAGATCAAGCCGGGCGCGGGTCGCCGGCGAGGGCCGGCAATACGAAAGCAACCCTTGCGCGATGCGCGCGACACGATTCGACAGGTCAGTGATTTTGCCCAACTCTTGCGCGATCTTGGGCGACATCTCCTCACGATGATCGCTAAGCAGCAGCCGCGCCTTGGCGCTGATGATCGCGATCGGGTTGTTGACTTCGTGCGCGACCTGCCCGGCCAGTTCGCCCACTGCCGCCAATTTCCCGGCCCGCATCATTTGCGTCTGGGTCTGCTTCTGTTGCGTGATGTCTTGTGCCAGTTCAACGACCTGATGCACCTTTCCTGCCGCATCCACAAGCGGCGCGGAGGTGATCTGAAAGACATGCTGCTTGGTGTCCGGCTGGAAAAACTTGGACGGACAATTCCCCGCATCGAGGGTCAATTCCGTCACACGGATGCGGCCATCCTGCAAACACTGGCGCGCCGGGGAATCTTCTCGATCCAGGAGTTCGCATCCGGGGCAGACCACGCTTTCCTGGGAGACAAACCACTCTTGCCAGCGATTGCTGGCCCAGCGCGGTCGCGAATCGGGATCGAGCACACGCAGGCCGGTGCCGGTGGTTTCCAGCGACCGTTCCAAAAGCTGGCGGTCGGCCAGGGCGCGGCCGGCCATCGCTTCGAGCCGCCGCTCATTCTCACGCAGGCGTTCGGCCAACGTGGTGACGAAATAGGCTGTCAAAAAGAGGATCACAAACTGGAAGATCCCGGAACTGACGACGTAGAGGGTGTGGTGCGCAGGATGGAACCGCCCCGCAGGAGAATGTGGATAAAGCTCCAGCGTGTAGTGTCCCACCACCTCCGCCCATTCCGCCCAGATCAGCAGCGCGAACAGCAGGCTGCCGGTGGCCGCAATGCCGTAACACTGGCGCCGCGAGAGGAGAATGCCACCAATGATGACGTGGAAAACCATCATCGTCGAAAGCGCGTTCTCGACCCCGCCCGAAAATTGCAGGAGCACGGTCAGGATCACCAAATCGATATAGGCCTGGGCGATCAAGACAACGGGGACGCCGCGCTCCCACCGAATTAGCAGCACATAGAGAACGTTGATGACCGCGAGCGCGACCACCGTCAGCACCAGCGGCCACCACACCTCCGCCGGAAGCCATTTCATGATTTTGACGGTGACGACCACGAGCAGCCCGGCGACCAACACCGCGATCCACCGCATGGCAATAAACCATTGGGCGTAGGTCTTGGCCCGGTCTGCCTCGCTCAACCACGGGTGCTGGACCCACTCCTCCCCAACCGGCCCGACCGCCAGAAAACCCGGCGACGTCCGCAGAATCATCCAACCCACCACGCCAGCCACCAGCAGCGAAAAGAAAATCCCCCGCACCGTATGCACCACATGCCGCACCTCCATGTCCACGCCCGTCAACCAGGTCCGCTCCACGATTTCAGCGAGACCGTACAGGAGCAGGGTAATGACGAGCGCCCAGAGCAGCGGCCGGACAAGACGGGCATAGCGCGGGTCAAGCCTCCCCTGAAACTTTCTCCGGTGGGCGGCTGTTCCGTTTGGCTTATTGGCACTCATAACAGTCAAGCCCGTCTGCTTCGGCAGTTCGCATGGATGATTACTGCTCCATACAAGGCGAGCCGTCAAGCGACGACACCATCCATGTGGCTTTCAAAACCGACCCGTTGGCGCTTCCCCATCGGGTGACATCGGACGCTGAAGACCAATACGGCGTGAACCAGAAACGAATCGCGCCCGCATCAAACGCCAGGTTCGTGTGTCCGGCGGAATTCACGGCAGGTACGATGAAAGGCGCGACCAGTTCGCCGGCTTATTGGAGGGCGTAATCCTTCAAACGCAACGAAAAAGCCGTTGATAATGACAACGACTAAATCCCAATGGCCGTTGACGGTCGAGGCGAGCGAGCTTTTATCTGAGATGAGGGGTTGCGAGAAGCAACAAGAGCATAAGGCAAATCCACAGCTCACCTCGCCTCCAAGTCTTGAGACTTGGAGTTTGGCGCTTTTCTGGATGTTGGCCCCTTTCACCAAATGCCTTTTGCTTTGACAACGTTGCACAAAGGTTGTGGCATGACGCGCATCGCAAAGCAAAAAAAAGTCACATGAAGAAATACAACGTTGGCATCATCGGTTACGGTTGGGTGGCGGGTGCGCATATCGCAGCCATCAACGCCACGTCCTGCGCCAAGGTCACCGCCGTTTGTTCCTCGCGGAAACTCGATGCCGCCCAACTCAAGCAGCACGGCGGCAAGATTACCTGCTACACCGATCTCAAAAGGATGCTCGCCAATCCTGACATACACGTCGTTTCAATTTGCAGCTATCCGTACGACCACGCCACCCACGCGATGGCCGCAGCGGCGGCGGGCAAGCATCTGATCATTGAAAAGCCGCTGGCATTGAGTTGGGAAGATTGTCTCGCCGTTCAAGCGGCGGTGAAAAGCGCCGGGGTCAAGGCCTGCGTCTGCTTTGAGTGCCGTTTCTCCAGCCAGTTCCAAACCATCAAAGACGTGATCGATCGCGGCCTGCTTGGCCGGATTCATTACGGCGAGGTGGATTATTATCACGGCATCGGGCCGTGGTATGGACAGTATCGTTGGAACACGAAGAAGAACGCGGGAGGAAGCAGCTTATTGTCGGCCGGCTGCCACGCGCTCGATGCGCTGCTGCTCTGCATGGGCAACGACGTCGAGACCGTGAGCAGCTATTCAACTTCGTCGTCGAACAAGGACTTCGCGGCCTATGAGTATCCGACCACCAGCGTGACCATTTTGAAATTCAAGGACGGCCGGGTCGGCAAGGTCGCATCGGTCATCGACTGTTTGCAGCCGTATTATTTTCATGTTCATCTGGTGGGCAGCGAAGGCAGTTTGCTCGACAATAAATTCTATTCAACGCGTCAGCCCGGCCTCGATAAAGCGAAGTGGACCGAACTGCCGATGAAGCTGCTGGATTCCGGCGATGTCTCCGACCATCCATATCAGACGCAATTCGAGACGTTCTTTCAGGCCCTCGATAAGGGAAAGGAAATGTCGCTGACGAGTCTGACCGACGCTTTGTATTCACACGACGTCCTCTTTGCCGCCGACCGCTCTGCCGCTCTGCACGCACAGAAAAAGCACCCGAAGTGATGAAACGCAGCGCCCAAAGGTAACGGTCGTGTCTGCAAAATCGCAAATCACAAATCGCATTTCGCAGGTCGCCCTGGCTGTTGGCGCTCACCCGGACGACATCGAGTTTTACATGGCCGGGACGCTCGTGTTGCTCCAGCGCGCGGGCTGGGCGACGCATTATTTGAACGTCGCCAACGGCTGTTGCGGCAGCGTGCAGTATGACGCCCGGAAGACCCGCATCGTCCGCCGCGCCGAAGCGAAAAACGCTGCGAAAGTCCTAGGCGCACACTTCCATGAGAGCTTCTGCAACGACCTCGAAATCCTTTACGATCTGAAACTCGTGCGCCGGCTCGCCGCCGTCATCCGCGAGGTGAAGCCGAACATTGTCCTCACGCACTCGCCGGTGGACTACATGGAAGACCACACCAACACGAGCCGGTTGGCCGCCACCGCCGCGTTTGCGCACGCCATGCCGAATTTTCGTTCAGCGCCGCCGCGCCCGACCGCCGAATACGATGTGACGGTTTATCACGCCATGCCGCACAGCCTGCGCGACCCGCTACGCCGGCTCGTTGTGCCGGGCGCGTTTGTGAACACGGCGTCTGTGCAAGAAATCAAACGGGCCGCGCTCGCTGAACACAAAAGCCAGCAAAACTGGCTCGACGTGAGCCAGGGACTGAATTCTATAGGCGACAAGATCGACGAGATGGCACTCGCGGTTGGCAAGCTCTCGAAGAAATTCAAGTTCGCCGAAGGCTGGCGGCGGCATTTGCATTACGGTTTCAGCGCTACGGAGGTTGATCCACTGCGCGAAGTACTGGGAAAGAATTACCTGGTGAACAAGACTTACGAACGGGAGTCTAAGTCGAGCTTGTTGAGACCTCGTTGACTTTCGATGCAATCTGAACGTGACCACACCAATAAAAGATAATCTGCTTTGGTGGGTCATTCCCGGCGTTCTGGCTGGTATGCCCATGCCATTCGTCCACCCGGAGCGGCGTTTGGCTGGTGGGGGCGCATTGACAGCGTTCGAATATGAACTGCGCGCACTCCACGCAGCGGGAGTGTGCACTGTCGTTTCTCAACTCAACATCCCGAGTGATGCGCCCGTTTACGAGTCCGCGGGTTTCACATTTCAATGTCTGCCAGTGCCGCATGGCAGCGCACCTACGACAGCGCAAGCAACTGAATTCGTTTGTTTCGTTACCGAACAGCGGGCAGCGCACCGTCCGGTTGCAGTACACTGCGAGGCTGGTCTCGGCAGAACGGGCACGATGCTCGCGGCCTATTTAATCTCGCAGGGTGAGACCGCCGAGACAGCTATCTGGCTCGTGCGCGCGGCGGAGAAAGTCGCGATTGAGACCGCGCCGCAGTTACAATTCTTGGAGCAATATGCAGAGAGGTTTCAAAAGCGTGAAACTTAACTCGGCGCATGCCCCTCCGCGACGTTGCTCGGAGGCATAAAACCCTCGTAGCCTGCGAACCGGCGGCAATGTTTCCGTTTGCTGGTCCGCTCGCCCAGCGTCGGCCAGCTCGAGCAGAATTGGCCGCGCCGGACCTGACGTATAGCGCTGTCCGGCAAATTGGTCGTTCGTGAACTACGCTTTGGGTGGAAGGGTGCTCGGCTTGCGTCTGGTGCGACGGAATTCTACATAGCGCGCGTGAATGGCTTCCATGAATTCGTCGCGACTCACAAGAGGTTGTTTGGCCAACGAGTCTGCAATCAGTCGTTGCAGAGTGGCTTCCCAGTGGGCGCGTTGGCCCGGCTCGCAAGTGTCGCGCTCGTAAAGCGCGGTCAAGAGTCGCTCCAATTCAGGACTCATGAAACGCGGTTTGAAGAATCTCCTCACGCCGTTTGGAATTCATTTTCCCATGCCACATCGTGAGCTTGTCCTGGAGCATTCGTTCAGTCGCAGAAACCATGGCAGCCAGTTTTTTGTCCGGGAAATCTGGATGAGCCACGGCCAAGGAGAGGGTCTTGCCGACGCGAAGAAGACGCTCAGTCGTGGCTTTGTGGCGTTGAAGCAAGTCCGCGCCAGGATTGTCCAGCAATTGTTCGTCCTCCCAGCGCGTCAAGGCAGTGGCACATTCGCTCCACTCATCCGCTGCGGCGCCGAGTTCGTTCATGAGCCTCTTTTCCATGTGTCCGACGACATCGGATGCCAACGGTAATGTCAGGCTTTCTGCAGTCATGGTTACACTATGTCCTCGAAGCCGATGGAAGGCAAGGTGAGTATTTCGCGACAACGGCTTCAATTTCTTATTGAGTTCTTTCGCTGCGCGTTGAAACTCCCACCATGTTGCACAGACCATTTCACCTTTTAACCATTCAACCCGTTTAACGAGTCAACTATCAAAGCTATGCCCCGCAAACTCAGTTCCATTGCGCCCGACTGGTGGGATTACACCACGCTCGATGACGAAATCATCCGAGACGCGGCGGCGTTGACGCCCGACGCGATGCTCAAACTATCTCGCCCCGGCTTCAAGGTCGTCATGTATGACACGCTGGAAGATTTGTACCTTGCCGAAGCACTCGAATACGTCACCGCGTGGAAACAATCGACGCCGGACAATCCCGTCGGCATTTGCGGGCCGATCGGCCCGACAGAGCAGTTGCCGTTGGTCGCGCGATTGGTGAACGAACTCGGTCTCTCGCTCAAGTCCGCGCACTTCTGGGGAATGGACGAATGGTATCTCGACGGCCGGGAAGCGCCGCCGGATCATCCGCTGTCGTTCGAGAGAGCTGATCGCGAATTGTGTTTCAATCGCATCAAGCCGGAACTCGCAATGCCGGACGAGAATCTCCATTTCCCCAAAGCCGACACAGCCATCTATCGCAAGAGCTGGGACGGCGTCCGTTGCGCGGTCATGCAAGGTGGGCAGGGCGACATCAAACATTGGGCGTTCAATGACCCGCCGCGACGCGAGGGGAAATACCGGTTCAATCCGCCTGCGCCGCGTGAATATCGGAAGTTGACGACGCGTGTGGTCGAACTTCATCCCATCACCATCGCGCAAAATGCGCGCACGTCCGGCGGCGGCAACATCACGCTCGTGCCGACCAAGGCCATCACGGTCGGGCCGGTGGAAACCTGGAAGGCCGACAAGGTTTCCATCTGGCAGGCCGGCACGCACGACAATCCGTTCGGCCAACGCTTGACCACCTTGATGATCGCAAAAAAGATTCCGGACGTTTCCGTGCCGATGTCGTTACTCGCGGATCACCCGAACGTGCAATTCAATTTCTATCGCAAAGGTATCGGCATGTGCGCCGTCGAGATGCATTGAAACACTTCTCGTAGGAGACGAGGTAACGAGGCTCACTTCTAAATTCGGGACGCGGAATACGGAATCGGATGAGAGCCTCGTTACCTCGGCTGCTACGGGGCAATTAAGGATCGTGGATGGCTGCTCCACTTATTGACCGCTTCGAGTTCGAGCGCCCGCTGTGGTCGCGTGGCGCGACGCTGGTCGCTGGCGTGGATGAAGCCGGGCGCGGACCGTTAGCCGGCCCCGTGGTGGCCGCCGCGGTGATCCTTCCGCCGCAATGGTTGCTCACCGGTTTGCCGGTTGAACTAAACGGTTTGAACGATTCCAAGCAACTCACCGCTGACCTGCGAGAACGTTTTTACGCGGCGGTGATGTCACTCGCTGACATTCGGTTCGCCATCGCCCAAGTCGAGGCTCCGCAGATCGACGAGATCAACATTCTGCAGGCCACGCATCGGGCGATGAATGCCGCGCTGGCGCAACTCCGCCCGCCGCCCGAACACGTGTTGGTGGATGGCTGGCGCGTTCCCTCGCTGTGTTTTCCGCAAACACCCATCGTCAAAGGCGACGCGCGCAGCTACTCCATCGCCGCGGCCAGCGTGCTCGCGAAAGTCACGCGTGACCGCTTGATGGCGGAGTACGACCGGCAATGGCCCGCTTACGGTTTTGCCGGGCACAAGGGCTATGGAACGGCGCAACATCTGGCGGCGTTGAGCGCGCACGGGCCTTGTCCCATTCATCGTCGGAGCTTCGCACCGATGAAGCCGCAGCAACAAGAACTGTTGTGATCAACAATGAACTTGTTGGAACGCATCAAAGCGTGGCGTGCGAAAGATGACAAACCTGTCCACTTGCGGCGCGGTGAAGTCGGTGAGCGCGCGGCCAAGAAACACCTGCAAAACCTCGGCCTGAAATTTCTGACGGCCAACTTCCGTTCGCCGCGTGGCGAAATTGATCTGGTGTTTCGCGACAGCGATTGCCTGGTGTTCGTGGAAGTCAAAACCCGTTCGTCGGAGGCATGGACGCGCCCCGCTGCCGCGGTGAACGCGCGCAAGCGCCGGTTGCTTTCGCAAACCGCATTGGATTATCTGCGGTTGCTCAAGAATCCACCCGTCAAAATCCGATTCGATATTGTGGAGGTGTTACTGGCGGACGGCGAAGTCAGCGAAGTGCGCCATCTGCCGAACACATTTGCGATGTCCAAGCCGTATCGCTACGGATAGCATCACGACTGCGCTCCGGCCATCACATCGGTTTCCTTCAACGCCAGCGAGAAGGGCTCCAATGGCATCGGCTGATCGTGGTTCAGGAACTCTTCGCAAACACGGAAAAACTCGACCTCCGTCGTAACGCGGCGGATTTGATGTAAAAATTGTCCGGTCGGTTCGATGCCGAGGCCGATGTAGTTCAGATATTTTTTCATCTTCTGGACATGGGCGGCTTCTTTGATTTCAGGCGGACGCACGGCTTCGTATAACGCGCGCAAATATTTCAGCACATCGTGACCGGTAGGCAGGAAGAGCGGTTCGCCGCGCTGCTGTTGCCGGATCTGATGAAACAACCACGGATTGCGAATGAGGCCGCGCCCGATCATCAATCCGCGCGCGCCGGTCAACGCCAGAACCTCCCGGGCCTTTTGCGCGGAATAAACATTGCCATTGGCCAGGATAGGGCAGGGGAGTTCTGCTACCGTGCGCGCGATGTAATCGTAATGCACTTCACTGCGATACATTTCCTTCACTGTGCGTCCATGCACCGTCAGCAGATCGATGGAATGTCTGGCAAAGATTGGCAGCAGTTCGTCAAACACGGCTGGCGAATCAAAGCCTAGGCGGGTCTTGACGGTGAACTTGATTTTTACCGCATCCCGCAACGCGCCAAGGATCGCATCGACTTTTTGCGGCTCGCGCAGCAAACCGCCGCCAGCGCATTTGCGATAAACGACGGGCGCCGGACAACCGAGATTCAAATCGATCGCGGCGACCGGATACTGCTGCAACTCCTGCGCCGCGCGTACCAGGGACGAAATGTCGTTGCCGATCATCTGGGCGATGGCAGGCCGCCCCGTGGGATTCTCGGTGATCGATTTCAGAATCCATTTCTCCAGGTGAGACGTCGCGTGGACGCGAAAATACTCCGTGAAATAAACGTCCGCACCGCCATAAGCCGCCATCAATTTCCAAAATGGCAGATCGGTCACGTCCTGCATGGGAGCGAGCGCGAGAATCGGCTCTGGCCGCTCAAGCAGTTTCTGAAACTGTTCGCTTTCACTCACGACCACACCCTAGCCGGAAGCCGCAGGCGGTTGCAACTTTTCCCGATTGGCAGGCCTTCCCGAGCACGCATGATGTAGGATTAAACCCGGCAACGGCTGCGGCTGACTCCTTACAAGAAAATCAGACGGCGACCGATTGTTGGCCAAACCCGTTCTCCTAAGCTGGGGGCGCTTTTATGAAAGCACCGAGATGCTTGAAAGTCCTGATCGTAGATGATTCGACCCTGATCCGGGCGCATCTGATTGAGCTTCTTTCCGAAGTGGAGCGCGTGGAGATCGTCGGCTTGGCGCGAGACCCCAACGAAGCGTTGGCGCTGTTCGAAGCGAACCGGCCCGATGCCGTGATTCTCGACATTCAGATGCCGGGTGGCAGTGGCATCAAGGTCCTCGAGCGCATCAAGTGCGAAGCACAATCGTGCGCAGTCATCATGCTGACGAATCATTCGGAGGCGGTGTACCGGCAGCACTGCTTGAAAAAGGGCGCCGACTACTTTTTTCAAAAAGCCACCGAGTTCCAAAAGGTTGCCGAAACACTTCGAGAGCTTGTTCACCGATGCAAACCCGGAAAACCGATACTTAAGCGGAGAACTCCCCATGAAAAAGATTGTTTCACAGCACGGCCTTGCCGGATTTGACCAAGTCCGCCTTCGCCTGGACGTTTGCACGTTCGAGGCTAACGACCGACCGGCAGGGGTCGGTCGCCAAGCAGGAATCAGCACCCGGTTCGTTGCGATCCGCTTCCTGAAATCGACAGCGTTCCGCCCCAAGATCAGATTTGCCTCCTCAATTCAAATCCCATTCCGCGACGCCGCTCAACCGAGCCGCCGGAAACGGGCAATCTGAATCGCGCGCTTCAGCAAACGGCGCTCGCATTGGGGACCCCGCCAGGAAAAGAGGCGTTGGTAGTCGTGATTCCAATCATCAACTCCAGCGGCGTCATCTGAATTGCGGATGTTGTTCCAGCCTGTTCCGCGTTGCGGGTGACAACGGGGATTGTCGATACACCGGCTGTCGCAACGGCTCCGCGCTGGTGGACTTGCAGGCGCGCTTGAGCCAACGGCAATCCAACGGCTCAGCAATCAAATCGAGCGTGTTGGCAGCAATGGTGGTTTCCTCTTTTTCGCCCGTGGCGTGGCCGACGCCGACAAAGAATCCCGCCAGCAACAGCGTCACCCGGAGCATCGTGCTGCGTGAATACGTCGGCAGCGCGCAGGGCCGCGCCGGATCGAGCAGGCGAAAAAGGTTGGTGAACAGCGGCAGCGTCCACATCGCCGGATTCTTTGCCGGTGAATAGGCGTCGAACATGATGACGTGTGGAGCGCGTTGGAGTCCAAGCTTCAGCTTGTTCGGCTCTGACACGCTAAAGCGTGAACTCCAACTTCGGAGCAGCGTCGGGAAATGAGCCAGGTGCAATTCCCACTCCACGGTTTGTGCGCCGTTGACAAACGACACACGCTGATGAGGAATCAAGTGCTGCGCGCAGTTATGATAGTCGTCGAAATAACCGAGTGCGTCGGTATGTGCGAGCGCAAAGCAAAGCGGCTCAATCGTCTCGTCAAAACTGACCAGCCGGATGAGCGACGGGATTTCCTTCGTGGCGCGCAACACCGTGAGCGCATTGGCAGCCGCGCCCAGTCCCACGTCCCAGATTACGAATTCACCGGTATGCCCTCGCAAGCGTTCCACGAGCCGCAGTTGTCTGACATAAAGCGCCTCGGCCTCAGCGACCGGGCCGATGACCGGATGGAACGTCTGGCGATGCGCCAACGAATGAACGCTGTGCACGCCATTGGCGAGCCTGACGATTTTGTAGCCACCTGCTTCCACGGTGGCAGGATAACAGCGATGAAAAAAGCTCCAAGCACCAACCTCCAAGTTCCAGTGAAGCAGCAATTTTCACCCTCCAGTCCCATGCCGTACGACCACTGCTTGAGATTTGGAGTTTGAAGTTTCTCTGGTGCTTGGTGCTTGGAGTTTGGAGCTTCTAAAGCTGCCCCATGCTCTTGTCCAGCGCGGCGAACAACTGATTCATCGTTGCCTCTGTCTCGTCGCCCATGTTCGAAATGCGAAAGGTCGTGCCTTTGATTTTTCCGTAGCCGCCATCAATGAGGAAACCTTGGTCTTTCGTGAGCTTCTGCAACTTCACCACGTCCACCGTGCGTCCGCCGGGCTTTGCGCCGTTGTTGACGCAGGTTAGCGTGATGGATTCAAAGCCCGCCTCGGGAAACAGATTGAAGCCGTGCTTCGCCGCCCAGTCGCGCGTCATCTGGTTCGTTTTGCGATGGCGGGCGTAACGATTCTCCAAACCTTCGGCAAAGAATTCGTCCAGCTTCGAGCTGAGCGCATAAGTGTGCGAAATGCTCGGCGTGCTCGGCGTCATGTTCTGCTCGGCGTTCTTCTGAAACTCGACGAAGTCAAAATAGTAACCGCGATCCTTCGCGGTTGCCGCCTTCGCGAGCGCGGCAGGCGAACAGACAAACGCCGCGAACCCCGGTGGCATGGCAAAAGCCTTTTGCGTGCCGGCGAGTAAAACGTCGATGCCCAGTTCGTCGAACTTGATCGGCAACGCGGTCATCGAGCTAACCGAGTCCACGATGAACATCACGTCGGGATACTTTTTCTTGAGCGCGGCGATTTCCGCCAGCGGACTCATCGTGCCGGTGGACGTTTCATTGTGGATGAGCGTGAGCGCATCGAATTGGCCGGTCGCGAGTTTTTTATCCACGGCGTCGGCGCGGATGGGCGAACCCCACGGCACTTGCAACGCCTCGGCGTCCTTGCCGCAACGTTTCGACACATCAAACCATTTATCCGAAAACGCGCCGCACATGCAGTTGAGGACTTTTTTCGTGACGAGATTGCGAATCGCGCCCTCCATCACGCCCCAGGCGCTGGAGGTGGAGAGGTAGACGAGTTGTTTGGTGGCGAGCAACTGCTGCAACTGCGGTTGAATCTTCGCGTACAGGTCTTTGAAGCCTTGGCCGCGATGGCCGATCATCGGCGAACAAAACGCCTTGAAGGTTTTCTCGCTCACCTCGACCGGTCCCGGAATGTGTAATTTAACGTGTCCCATAAGGCCGCGGATTTTTCCTGACCCAGCGCACAAAGGCAAGAACGCGATTACTTGCCTTTCGCTCTGCTCTGGCGGCTTGACGAGCGAGCCATTTCAAGGCAAGAAGCGAGTATGAACGTGGAAAACATTCGCAAGCGGCTGCATGAAGACCGCAGGCCGGTTTGTCATCCGGCTCTCCGACGGCCGGAAATTTCCAATTCCGCATCAGGATTTCATCGCGCTTGGCAAACACGTCGTGTTCGTAATTGATCACGACGGCTATGGGGTAAGCATTGACCCGCTGCACATCGTCTCGCTAGACGACGCGCGAATGAAGAAGAACGGCAAACGCTAGTCTGCCCTCACCGACCCGTTCACCAACCTTCCCGTCGAGACGAGTCCTTACGCGAAACTCCTCACCGCCCCGCAGCAAATCTTTCGGCTGATTTCAAATTGAGCCATGGAAACTGAAGTTTGCGTCTGCCGCGCCGTGAGTTTATGGTTCCGCCATGAGCATAACCGGCGTCGTTGAGAAAGGATTGATCAAGTTGCCCAAGGATGTGCCGTGGGCTACGGGGACCGTGGTGCGTATTGAACCGGTGGAAGATCAGACTGCCACGCTTTGGGAGGCGCTCAAGGATTTTGATGGCATGGCCGAGGACCTCCCCGCCGATCTCTCCACGAATCTGGACCATTACGTTCACGGTCATCCGCGCAAATGAGCCTCGTCCTGGCTGATGCGTTTTATTTCGTTGCGCGGCTCAATCGGTCCCATCAACATCATGAACGTGTCGTAGCCTTTTCGCGCGAATGTCGCTCCCGCATCCTCACCACCGACTGGGTCTTGATGGAAGTCGCCGATGCTCTGGCCCGATCCGAATGTCGTTCCAGGATTCGAGATTTTATTCTGCACCTGCGCCAGGCTCCCGGCTGCGAAGTGATTCCAGCGTCGCGCGAATTGCTCGACCGGGCGGTGAAGTTGTATGACCAGCACACAGACAAGGAATGGACCCTGACCGATTGCGTGTCATTTGTGGTCATGCGCGAACGCGGAGTGACCCACGCGCTCACGGAGGATCATCATTTCGAGCAGGCAGGCTTCACAGTGCTCTTCAAGTGAGAATGATCCGGCTTTTGAAATTGTTGCTGACTTCGGCACGATCAAATTACTCATTGTGAATCCGCCGGCGCAAATATATTTCACTGGCTCATTCGCACGTAACCATTCGCCCGAAACCACTCGACCGCATCAGCGAGCGCCTGCGTCGGCGGCGTCTGCGGCAGGCCGAGTTCGCGGATGGCTTTGGCGGGATTGAAAAACATTTTGTACTTGGCCATGCGTACGCCGGCCAACGGCGCTTTCGGCGGTTTGCCGGTGAACCGGGAAATGGTTTCGTCAACGTGCGCGGCGATCAACGCGATGGAGTAGGGGATTTGGAAGCGCGGCGCGGCGATGCCCGTGATCTTCTGCAAAACGGCAAACACTTCCTTCATCGTCCAGTTGCCGTCGGCGTGGCCGAGAATGTAGCGCTCGCCGATGCGGCCTTTCTCAGCAGCAAGGATGTGCCCGGTGGCAACGTCGCGGACATGCACCCAGTTCAAACCCGTGTCGAGATACGCGGGCATCTTCCGATTTAGAAAATCGACGATGACTTGCCCCGTCGGAGTTGGCTTCACATCACGCGGGCCGACGGGCGCAGTGGGATTCACGATGATCACCGGCGCGCCTTTGGCCGCGAGCTCGCGCGCCACTTGTTCCGCCTGCCATTTGGAAAGTTTGTAGTGATTGCTCATCTGCGCTTCTGAAACAGGCGCAGTTTCGTCGGTGGGAACAATCTTTCCTTCGATTTCTTTAGGCAAACCGATGCAGCCGACGGTGCTGGTATAAACGATGCGCGAACAACCGGCGTTCGTCGCCGCTTCGAGTGCGTTGCGAGTTCCCTCGACGTTGGCGGCATACATCGGCGCGTAATCGCGCAGCCAGAGATGGTAACTGGCGGCAACGTGAAAACACCAATCACAGCCCTGACAAGCAAGCTTCAGTTTGTCGGAATCGCTCACGTCGCCTTCGACACGTTCGAACTCCGCGCCTTGCAATCCGCGCAGATCACTTTGTGGTCGCAATAGCGCCTTCACCTGGTGTCCGCGCGCTACGAGTTCGTGGACGAGGTTCGCGCCGATGAAACCCGATGCGCCAGTGACGAAACAGTTCATACCTTCCGATTGTCCTTCTTCACCGGAGCAGTTCAAATAAATTCCCACCTTGTAGCCACCGACGTGAGGAGAACTCCACGGTTTGTTGCCGGGCTTCGTGCTCGCGTCTCTGCGGAGCGCGGAGAGCCTTGTCCGCAAGTTCGCGAAACTGTGAACGAAACACGCTGACAAGGCTGTCCACGCTCCGGCGACGTGGATTGGCTGTTGAACACTGAAGCTCGAAATCCGAAATTAAACAAAGCCTCCTTAGCTTGGGTGCTACAATTGGAGTGAACCTGCCGCTCGAGCGCACTTGACTTCAACAGAGCGCAACGATATACCGCGCCCGTTATATGCAGCAAAAAAGCAGTAGCAGGAAAAAGGTGGCCACGCAAAAGCAGCGGGATTTGGACATCGAAATCAATTTTTTGGAGGGGATCGTCAAGCGCGACCCGCAATACGTCGAAGCCTTGCAGGTCCTAGGCGACGATTACACGCGGCGCGGAAAATATGTCGCCGGTCTCAAGGTAGATGAACGCCTGGCCGAACTCCGGCCGGATGATTCGCTCGTGTACTACAACCTGGCGTGCAGTTATTCGCTCACCGACCAATTTCAGCAGGCGGTGGCGGCGCTGGAAAAAGCGCTGGGTCTTGGTTACCGCGATTTCAAGTGGCTTTCCAAAGACCCCGACCTCGAAAAGTTGCGCGAGCATCCGCTTTACGAACGCATTCAAGCCAAAGTCCGTCGCCTGCGATCCAAGTCCGTTTGAAATTCTTCGTTTGTTTTTGCGAACGCCGCGTTTAGTTTCATTTCATGAACGTTACCGTCTGTGGTCGAACGCGCCATCATCGCACCGTCGCCTTCGACAGCCAGCGCAACGCGGTTTTGTTGATCGAGCAGCGTTTGCTTCCGCACAAATTTCAAGTCGTCGCTACGCGGGATTATCGTGAGACAGCGCGGGCAATCAAGGAAATGGTCGTGCGCGGGGCGGGCGCGATTGGTGCCACGGCGGCTTACGGTCTGGCCCAGGGTGCGCGAGCGTTCCGCGGAAAACATCTGAGCCAGTTTTCCCAACACCTTGCCACCGTCTATCAAACCCTCAAAGCCGCGCGGCCGACCGCCATCGATCCCGTCAACGCGATGAACGAAGTGCGCCTGGGGATGCGCGCGGGCAAAACCGTTGAAGAACGACAGGTGCTGGCGTTAGCCGCGGCGGAGGAGTTCGCGCATCAGGACGTCGCGCATTGCGCAGCGATTGGCCGGCACGGGGCAAAACTGATTCGCAACGGCATGCGACTGCTGACGCATTGCAACGCCGGCTGGCTGGCATTTGTCGATATTGGCTCGGCCACCGCGCCAATGTATGCCGCGCAGGCGCAGGGAAAGAGGTTTCATGTCTTTTGCGACGAAACACGACCGCGTTCCCAAGGCGCCACGTTGACCGCGTGGGAACTGGCGCAACAGAATATTTCCCACCAGATTATCGCTGACAGCGCGGCGGGTCATCTCATGCAGCGTGGTGAGATCGATCTTGTCATCGTTGGTAGCGACCGCACGTTGGGACGAACGGGCGAAGTAGCCAACAAAATCGGGACTTACACCAAGGCGGTCTTGGCCAGGCGTCACGGGATTCCCTTTTATGTGGCGATTCCCCTTTCGACCATCGATTGGAATTTAAAATCCGGGTTCGACATCCCCATTGAACAACGCGACGAAAGCGAAGTGCTCGGCGCGTGGGGCGTGGTGACAAATCCGAAATCTGAAATTCGAAATCCGAAATCGGGCAGGCGCGCCTACGTGCGCGTGGCCAATCCTGGCAGCCGCGCGTTCAACGCCGGTTTCGATGTCACGCCTGCTGAGCTCATCACCGGCATCATCACACCGGCAGGGATCTTCAAACCGGCAGACCTTTGGCAAAGACGGCGCGCCTTAGGCGCCGGCGGATGAGCTGTGCGTGAGTTGAAACTTGGACTTGCACCGTCGATGGAGTTAATTAAGCTCTGCGTGTGAATGGCGGGGTAGCCAAGTGGTAAGGCACGGCTCTGCAAAAGCTGTATTCGTCGGTTCGATTCCGACCCTCGCCTCCAGCCCTTTTGCTGGGATTTTGGAGGAAAAACGGTCGAGTTTCAGTGGATTCTTCAGTGAGTGACGAACTCCGTCACCATTCGAGTGAAACTGAAGTAACTCGCCGACAACTCGCTAACGCG